>NZ_JAMXSE010000011.1:0-145119 GCF_024124685.1 Pseudoalteromonas sp. OANN1 | reverse complement strand
GTGATTATATCAACGGATATTATAACAACGTTAGGCCTCATCATTATAATGCTGGTTTAGCGCCAAATGAATCTGAGGTTAGATACCAAGATTCTAAAACTGTGGCCAAAATTAGTTGACCACTACACACATATTCTTTGATGATCAAGACGTGCATTTGGAGGCGGCTGCTAATATAGTGCCTTCAGGTAAGGTTCCTTACCTCAGTAGTTCAGAAATGGCAGTAAAACAGCCTAAAGGGGAAAAGAAGTCAGATGAAGTTACTATTCTCTGCCAGCAATGCATTAAATAAATGGCTTAAAACCGATCTGTCGAGATTACCAACGCGTGAAGGTAAACAAGCGGGGGTTAATACATTGAAGTCAGATAGCACAGCTATGTGCTGGCAAGCTCATGTGATTGATAATCGATACAAGTCATATGAAAAGACCATAATTGTTTGTGAAGCCAATAGTCGCTTTGTCTTCTTTATACCAGTTACTTTACCACTAACTGTTGATGAGTTAACTCAGTTACTCACTATGGAGTGGCAGGCAATGTTGGCAGAAACATTGGAGAGCTATCAAAGCGCTGATGGAAGGATGCCTAGAAGTGAAATAGCCCTGTTGTTGAGTGAGTTATCAGACATAACATTTAACGTTGATTGGGTTAAAAATACTGATTTAAGTATAAATGGGCATATTAGCGATGCAGGGATTTGGGTTGAACAAATTTTAAGAGAGCAAGGTTTATCCCAGCTATCAGCCCATCAAGCGACTGAATTAGCGATTTACCTAAACACGTCCGTAAAACGAATAACAAACAAAGAAACTAAGCGTAAAGAAAAGGTTATTCCGATAAAGGAGTTACTGGCTTATTGCCAGGCTTTGGTTAAAAGTGAGTGCCTTGGGGATGTGAACAAAGTTGCTTCAGGTGGTGCTTGTGACTCATCCAACGTAGTGTATTTAAAGCATTATAGAAAGTAGAGTAGCTTACCAAAAGGTAAAGTTGCAGATTGGGTTCAAACAGTTCGCGACATAAAGTCGTTACTACGAATTATTCGTAGCCGCTGGCAAGCATCTAAAGATCGCGGCGTAAAGCCGCTCCTACACGGTTTAGTTAAAATAGAAGAGCCAAGGGGTTGTAGGTCGCGCTTTAGCGCGACTTAGCAAAGATTGAAAAGCCGCACTTTGCAAAAAGGGCGGCTTTTTGTGGATGTGAATTTGGTGAAGACTTGTGTTTGGCTATTTTCTTGGTTTGTGGGAGCTACTTCACGCCGCGATCTCTTATAACGAAACCACGACTTCTCTGCAAATCTCTACGTAGGTCGCCATTTATGGCGACAAATAATGTGCCTCTTTGGTTTGCCTTGCCGGCGAAGCGACATGAGGTAAAGTTGAAGGCTGGATTCAAAAAACAATTCGCGACATAAAGTCGCTGCTACGAACCGTTTGTAGCCTTTAATGGCAACCATCAAAAGATCGCGGCGTGAAGCCGCTCCCACCCGATCATCTTCAGCTCGGAATAGAGTTGCGTAGTGCTTTTGCCGCCATTGCTGACAGTCAGGCCTTGAAGTGTGCATTTACCGCCTTAATGGACGGTAATAGGCAGGTCGTTTACCACTAACGACTGGCCATTTTGCTGAGCTCTAAGAAAACTGGATACCAAAACGTCGTTGGATAGGGTGCTGATGTCGTTAACGGTTTCGACCATGCAAAATGTAATGGACTCCCAACCTAAATCTTTAATAAAGGCCTCAAGTTTATTGATGTTATCTTTATAGTTTTCGTCTGTGGTTAGCAGGCCGATGGAGTGTTTGTTACCGGGTTTGTATTTCCCTTGCTGAGTGATAGCGCATTTGGCGTAACCGCTCAGTACATAAACTGTATTTGTGCTGTTGTTCATATTGGTGGCATGCTTAAGTTTAATTCTGATTTTGATTTCAGATGCATTTTTTAAACCAAGCTTGTATATATTGCTCCGCTGTTTTCTTAAGTATTGAAAGTATTGAGAAAAATTATTGGTAATTTGTCTTAAGTGTTGAACCCACAAAAGGCGTCAATTTTTTGTGAGATTGAATGATAGGGATTGCGCTTATATTTACCGTTGTGTCGAAATCAAGGGGAGTGGATGTATTATTTGTCGCCATAAATGGCGACCTACGCGGGAGGCGTAAGGTTGTGCAGTGAAATGCTGGCTTTGCTTTCTTTTCCTTATCCTCGCAAGTTATCTTTAAATCATCTCATTAATCTTGTTGCTGGTACGATGAGTTGTTACTCTCAAGTTCAATAAACAAAAATAAAGGCAATATCATGCAGGAATTTTTAGAGAAGTTTGCAATCACCACCAAAGTGAATGTGGTATGGGGAGAAATGGATGCGTTGGGGCATGTGAATAACGTGTCGTATTTTCGCTATTTTGAAACTGCGCGAATCGATTTTTTGACTCAAACGGGCTTACTTTCGGTATTATCAGAACCCACCCATAGTCCGGTTCTACGTGATACTTACGCGCAATACAAACGTCCGGTGACGTTTCCAGATACCTTACATATTGGCTCGTACATTACCGACATCAAAGAAGACCGTTTTACCATGCGTTACGAGGCGTTTAGTGAGGCGCAACAGGCAATTTGCACAACGGGCTATGCCAATGTGGTGATGTTTAATATGAAAACAGGGCAAAAGGCACCTATTCCTGACAATATGCTGAGCATTTTAAAGCAGTATGAAATGGAGTGATATTTAAGCTTTTTTAAAGCTGTAGTTAACCTAATCAATTATATTTTTAGAGCAAGTAACAACGTTTGGCTCTTATAAATAAAGTGATTGCTAAGTAAGCGTTTTTAAGTGGTTTCGCTACTGTTGCAATCACTTTATCAAATAACTAAACATAGAATACAGGTTGAGCTAACTCTCTAACCTTCAGTCAACTTGAAGGGCCTTATCAGCCGCGTTTAAGCCCATATTTAGCATCACTAAATAGACTGACTACTAAGCTATTGAACCGCTTTCAAATTGACTACTTATCTAAAAAAGTGAAAGAGTTTTGCCATCCTATATTCTATCGAATAGTGATGTGCCGTAAGCTTTTTCTAGCCTGGTAAGTTAGGATACACTACGGCATAGTGCGTTTTTCCTGACTTTTTGTTGAAAGCCGTTACTACAGAGCAATGAAAAAACTGCCAAGGTGTAAGGTTTTCTTCTATCCAATCCTTTAAGTGGTTTTCACCAACAGAAAGGTGTTCATGTGCTTTATAGTTAGTTTGTGTTGATTTCCAGGTTATATTTGCGGGCACAGAAGTTTTAACATCAATTTTGTTTCTACTGTATATAACTAACCCTTGAATATGGCCTGAGTCAGAATGCCCTGAAGCCGAGTATTTATTACAGTAACCATTTGTGCTGCCAATAATACTATTTATAGTATTCTCTAACGCACTTTCATCAGTCTTTGTGGATTTAAAGCCATGTTTTCCTAAGCTTAGTTGTTTTCGGGTAAGCTCTTCTGCGGTGATATATTCTCCCTGCTTTTTAAGCAGAGCTGAATATGTCTCAAAGTTCTTTTCAATAACATCAGAATATATATTTGCATCGAGTTTTTTAACTACTTCCTCTAGAATGCTAATTAACTCTCCATAGTAATCTTTAGATTTAGCTATTTCATCTTGCTCCACAAAGTCCTCTTTGTGTTGTAATGCTAGCGCTAAGTCACTTTCTATTTTTTTATAAAGCTCTAGGTTTTCTGACACTTTATAAGTTTCAAGCACGTTTTTTACGTCATCTACACGATTGATTAAGTCTTCATGGGTGTGAGAGAGATAAGGGGCGTATTCATCGATCATAGCAGGGGCTTGAGAAACATCTCTTTCAGCAACTTGATTAACCAGCGCTAATAGTCCTGGAATATCCTGGGAATCAATCTTCACATCTTTTAGGTTTGTGTCGTATGTAGCAACGGCTTTGAGCTCTTTACACTTTTCAGAAAAAGATTTGCCAGAGCCAATTGAGCCTCCTCCTGTGCCATCATCTGTTGTGATTGAGGCTGTTATATCGGTTTTTGCTTTTTCTGCTTCAGCCTTTGAGTCAAATTCAAACTCAAATAAAACGTAGCAGTAAAGGCCATGTGTTTGACCTTTTAAATAGGCACTTCCATAGTCTTTATAAAACATACTCGGGCTTTGTTTATAGACCTCATCCGCAGCAGCGTTCGGTTCTTCTAACTCAAGTTGCCGAGTTTTACCCTCCCGCCTTGCACAAGCGAGAAAATACACATATCGTGAGCTTCTTTTCATTTCTAGTGTATTGCTGTGTTTGTGACCAAAGCTAAAAAACCCCAAATTAATCGATAAACCACTTTTATGGTTGGTGATTTCATTTAGTTGCTTGGAATCTTCGATGCACTTTATAGTGGCTGTTAATTCATATTCACCACGCGTTGGTATCTCTTTAATACACTCTTCTAATTTACTATACGGACCGAAAGGCGATGACTTTCTGCTGGCAGTGATAGCAGAAGCACCAGTTCCAATGGTTGCTAATCCGGCAGTGGTTTTTAATGGTGGTTGATTTGATAATTCATTGAGTTTCATGTTTGTTCCTTAACTTTTAAATTGAATATTTAATGGCTATCCATTACTTCATCAAACGATGGATCAGTTATGTGTTGCGTAATGTACTTAGTGGTTGAGCACTATTATATTTTGCAATCTTGTTAATTATTGTTTGTTATTTTGTTTGTTTCTATTACATTGCATTACAATATAAGGGGCCTATTGAAATAGTCGGAGGCGTCATACAAAAGATTAAGAGTATATTGCTTTTCAACACATCCGCTCGAATACATGGGCGCTTTACGATATGCTTTTACTATCATTAGGTGAGTAAAGCGACCAATGCCAATATTAACTGCGAGGCAGAATATAAAAGCGATAGTTTCCGCGATTCAAGCTGAAGAGCAGTCGCTTCGAGCGCGTTATCCAATTTTAAATCAGCAAAATTGCATTGCGATGGTGATTTTGCTGTTGTCGTTAAGTACGCTAATTGGTGTTGCCTCGCTTTATTATTTTGCCGTTATTCCCTCGTGGCTGTGCATTCTGTTGGCCGCTTTTATTACCTCTATTTCTCATGAACTTGAGCACGATTTGATCCACAAGCAGTATTTTAGTGACCGTCCATTTGTACATCACTTTATGATGTTGACGGTGTGGCTAATGCGGCCAAATACGGTGAATCCTTGGTATCGAAGGCAAATTCATTTACATCATCATAAAGTGTCTGGTACTGAACAAGACTTAGAAGAGCGCTTGGTGGGTAATGGTATCCAATCTCCTTGGTTGCGAGCTGTGGTGGTTACAGATGGATTGCTAGGTTTATTATTTAATGCCAAGCGGTTTAGTCGAGAAATCAAGGGTTTTACGTTTTTGCAGGTCTTTAATGCTGGCTTTCCGCTTGCCACGGCTTATTTTGTGACTTTATATGGTGTGATTGCTTATTACATGCTGCAATTTGTTCAGCCATTTGAACTACCCAAATGGGGAGCTGAATTACTAGCGCTTGCTGAGTTCTTTATGGTGGTGCTGATTGTGCCTAATATGATCCGCTCAGCGTCTTTAAATCTTGTCACATCTTCAATGCATTATTATGGTGGCGTGAATAACGTGTTAGAGCAGACTCATGTGATCACCAGCCGCTGGTTTTTGCCGTTTCAGTTATTTTGTTTTGATTTTGGCCGTACACACACTATCCATCACTTTGTACCAAATCAACCGTTTTATATTCGGCAATTGATAAGTAAAAAAGTACGCCCAGTTATGGCTCAGCACGGAGTACGTTTTGATGACTTACAAAGCCTAAAAAATGCAAATCACTACCCGGTCAAAGAGCGGGTTAGTTAAAAATAAAAAGATGTTCACAGCAAAAACTTATCCAACTGTTAGGCGGTTATTGATATCGCGGCTGGTGAGTATCTGACTAGCATCAAATCCCGTTGAGCGTTTTGCCATACGGTCGTATAACAACACGTTGACTGTCGCGGCTAAGTTCATGCAGCCTGTGGTTGGTACATACACTACGGCATCGGCGGCATCCACGATTTCTTGTGGCAGGCTGCCATCTTCAGGGCCAAAAATGTATAACGCGTTGTCGGGGTGAGCAAACTGTGGCAGTGGGGTTGCGCCCTCTACCAGCTCAACGCAGACAAGTGCACGGCCTGCTACTTTTAAACTGATGAAATCATCAACTTGTTTGATGGGAATGTTGTCGGCAACGTTTTTTGTATCCGTATGATATTTTGCAGCCCTGGCGTAACGATTGCCGCTAAAGTAGATGGCTTGCGCATCATAACAACCTGCGGCCCGTAACACGCCACCCACATTGGTTGGTGATTTAGGGTTTACTAATCCGATTGCTACAAATGACTCGCTCATACTTTTTAACTCTCACTATACCGGCAGTAGCGCCAGCAAAAATTCGACGAGCGATTGTATCATGCGCGTGATTTTGTGCCAGTTGGTATTGTGGGGGAGAGCTGGTGATGTTGTCGAGCTAAAGCTCGACCTACGCTTTTGCCTGGGATTGGGTTATCTGCGTTCTTGGGTAGAGCCGATGTTGTCGAGCTAAAGCTCGACCTACGTTTTTGCTGGGTCGAGCAATCTGCGTTTTTGGGTAAGGCAGATGTTGTCGAGCTAAAGCTCGACCTACGTTTTTACTGGGGTCGAGCAATCTGCGTTTTCGGGATAGGGCAGATGTTGTCGAGCTAAAGCTCGACCTACAGAAGTTGAGCTTAGTAGTCTTCTAACTCATCGTCAGATAAATCGTTTGATTTTCTATAGCCTGGCTTTGCTAAAATCTCAACATAAAAGGAAGTGAGGTTTTCAGTTTGCGTTTTATCAATCAACTTGCTTAGTTGCGATAGGTGCACCGGCTCGGCTTCTGCTTCTGTGTTACCAAACTTACAATCAAAATCCCAATAATCAGCGCCCGCTGGCAAAGTTTTGTTGCGCTCGCGCTTTAGGTATTTTTTAAGCTCATGCTTAACCGCGTCAACGCGTCTTTCAAGTTTGATTTTAGGGTGAATTAGTTCAAATGTCTTTTTCATAGTTGCCTTCAAGCAAGAAATACTCAATCGGCAAAACAGTATGCCTGAGTAGATAATGTGTATTAATTTAAGCGTAAAGCTTACGCCTGAATAAATACAGGAATGTAATGGGATATTTTACGTTATATTTTGTGAACTGGCGAGGGGCTTTGTGAATGCCCAAGAGAATAAAAGCTGAGTTGGTTGCGCGAGTTCGCAGCCAACTCATATTACTAACGTAACCATTGATAATGGCGGCTTAATTCGCTTTTGGTTGCGTTTGAGTTGGGGCTGTTGCAGCCAATTCACGCTCCAAGCGTTCTAATTTTTCTGCCAGTGCTGTTTGTGTCATCTCTATTTGGGTAAGGCTTGCGCCGATCTCTATCTGCTTGGAATCTCGGCTTTGCGCTTGAGATTTTAACTGATCAACATCGCCATTAATGGCAGCAATTTGATTTTTGAGTACGTTAGCAGCTTGCTGTTGTTCTTCTAGTAGCGATAGTTTTAAAGCAAGCTCTGTTTGACTCTGCGATAGCGTTTCTACTTTGGAAGTCGTACTGGTCTGGCTTTTAGCGTTATTACTTGCTTGCTCTTCGAGCTTTTTGATGTCTGATTGGTTTCTTCGCCACGCTGACGCCCATAGTTTATCCATCTGCGACCAAAGCTCGTCTGTGCGTTCGGTTAGTGTGTTCAATTTTGCTTGCATTGCACCTGCGGACAAGTCCATCTCTTCATCTGTGGCGGTGAGGGTATGTTCAAGCTCGGCAATACGCTTTGTTGATTCGAGTAATTGTGCCTGGGTTGTTAAGTTTTGTTGGTAGAGCGCAAACGCCGCAGCGGCCAACGCAATAATCGAGATTGCACCCAACCAATTCATCATCCCCATCCCTTTGGTGGGCTGGCTTGTTTGTTTGGTACTTTCTTTTGGTGCTGAGGTTTTACGGCTCGCTTGAGTGGTGGAGTTTTTATAGGCTTCAACCTGATCTAAATCTGGCGTAATACTGGGAAGCTCAGGTTCAATTCTCTTATCCAACGTACTTTCCTCTTTTTTGAGATTTATAAGGAGCCTTAGCAGCTTACTTGAAAATAACGCAATATGGAATCGGCTGGGTTAAGTGAGTCGATGGAGAAGGGGGAGAGCTTTGCCTATTTAACCTGAGCTGCGGATAATTAATGCCTTTCTAGCAGCCTGTTTTAGCGCTAACTGCGTTGAATTCACTTCCAATAGCCAGCTATTGGTGCGTAAATTCGCCTTGTTTTCCCTAAAACTCTCTGGCTAGAAAAGGAAAAAACTAAGTTGTTCTTTAGAAACAATGAGTTGGAACATTCCTTATCCAAACCTCAGGTTATTTAGAAAAGCCAAAGGTGCTTTCTGATCTTGTAGTTAGTTTGAACTTACCGTTACTGTGATGACATCTGAGTAAGTACCTGCGGCATTTAGGCCGTTGGAAAGCGGGGTGATATTCAACGGCGTCGCTTTGGTTTCACCACTACTACCGGTACCTGCAGCTGTTGCATTGGTATGCTGATATACACCATTTTGCAGATCTATCCCTTCGCTATCACCAATATTTAGGGTGTAAGCCAGTTTGCTGCCTTGACCGTTATCGGAAACTAAAAATCCGCCATTGGCAGAGCTATAAGAAGTGGTTGCGTTTTCGCCAGTATTGCACCAAACCTCTAATACGCCAATCTGCTGGGTAGTTTGGGATGCGTCTAGGTTTAGTCCCGTGGTGTTGTTTTCAGTGCTAATTGTTTTGCAAGTGGGGTCTATAGTGCCTTCAAAAGAGAATTTACTTTCAGAAGCCGTTGTATCAATAACTGCAGCATGCACAAACATAGGTGCGCTTACTAAAACTGCAAAGAGTGATTTTTGTATAGTGTTCATGGCTTCTTCCCCCTCAAATAAAGTACAGCAGTTATGTCTCAATTTGCAAGTGAAATGCCACGGGCTGCGGGATATTTTATCTGTAGATTTGGGGAGAGTAGAACATTACCTTAGCGCTATAAAGTAATCGCCGGGATGTATAATTACTTGCCCGGTCATTTACTTTATTTGGGGGAGGGCAACGAGTGCTTTTGTCAAACGCTCGCTGCCTCATTATTTTGTTAGTTAGGGCTAACCGTTACTGTGATGGTATCAGAGTATGTACCTGCATCGTTTAAGCCATTTGACTGTGGTGTGATCTTTAACGTAGTTGCTTGCGTGTCACCTGCGCTGCCTGTGCCTGCAAGCGTAGTTAGGTGCTTATAAGTACCGCTTTGTAAGTCAACACCTGACGTACTGCCGATATCTAGTGTGTAAGCAATTTTGCTGTTTTTGCCGTTATCAGCAACTAAGAAGCCGCCGTTAGCTGAGCTATATTCAGTTATTGCATTTTCACCTGTGTTACACCACACGTCTAGCGTACCAATTTCTTGAGTTTCTTGAGTAGAATCTAGATTTAAGTTAGTTACGCTGTTTGAGCCACTATCAGTTTTACACATGGCTTCAATAGTACCTTCAAAGGTGAAACTTGCTTCATTTCCTGTTGTTTCTACTACAGCAGCTGCCGCAGTCATTGACGTGATTGCTGAGGCAACAAATAGTGATTTAAGTAATGTGTTCATGGCGCATCCCCTTGAATAAAGTACTGCTTTATAATTTGTGTTAGGTTGAATACCTAGTTATTCCAAATTAAAAGCAATTGGTGTGCCAATGTTTTTAAGTTTTATTTTCTTTTTATTGTTTTGTTTTTTTGTTCTTATAATTCAAATTATTATCTTGGGTATACGGTGAGTGATAAATTGTCGCGATAGTAGCCTGCAGGCATAAGCTCGGTATTGCCTAGTTGAAATTCAAAGCCAAACCACGAATCTCTGACGCCGGGATAGAAATTATAGCTTCGCGTTAAACGTTCCGATGACGATATTTTGACGTTATCGAAACTAATTGCGTAATCAATAAGGGCTCGTTTGTTGGTTTCATGACGCAAGCCGTTATATTCAGAGTCTAGGACGATATCGTATGAGCTATTACTCAATATTTTTATACCCCAGTAAAAGCGCATATTCGTTTTTAGTTCGCCTAAGTCTATGAGGTAGTGACCATCATCGCCCGACACTTTACCTTTGCTTGAGTTATCGAGCGAGATGGCGATTTGTGGCTCAGCATAATAGGTCATCTCCAGATATTGCTCTGCGATTACCTTGTTGCGCCTTACAATAGACACTTTTACCGCACCATAGTAATAACCCGCAGGAAACAAACTGTAGTGCCTTAAGCGCATCCACATTTGTGTAGAGCGGCTAGTTAAGTTTGCTTTGGCGATACCGTTTTTAACGTTAATACGTTTGTATTGAGAGTCCAGCAGTCTACCGTATTTATCTTCAGTCGGGCCCGAGAAGACAAACGAATAATAATATGTATCTTCAACCCAGATTTCATCGGCACAATTTAGTAGCGAATCCGAAACTTGTATTTTTAGCGGTAAATATACAGTTACTCGATTACCATACTCTTCTTTTATCTCGGCTGAGTTAGATGTTGCCAAAAAATTGCCATCACATTTATTGCGCTTGGCCAATGCAACAGGCGAGATCAAATAGCTGAGTGCAAGCAGCAAAAATAGTGCGAACTTCATTTGTTTGGATCTCCCTGTAATTGTGCTTGCTCAAGCGTGATGGTGCCAATTTTGATAAATCGTTTTTCGCCATCATTCACGGTAAACCGTCCGACGATGTCATTAATTTCGATTAGGTAGCTACCTGTACTGATACCTTCTACAACAAATCGACCCACTCGGTTGGTAAAAAAGGTGCGATTGATTGGAGCGTTGTCACTGTCGCCGGCATTAGATTGCCTTATTACTTGTCCTCTTCCCAGTGCAATAGGTGTGCCTTGTTCGTCGACTACTGTACCTATCACGGTATAAGACAGGTCCGAACCTACTTGAATATGGTGCCCTGTATTGGCGCCACCTACTAATTTATAAGTGCCTGGACCCCAATCATAACCCAGAGGTGCGTTGGGTACATCAATATTAAATTGATAGTTGGTGTAGCCAGTGCCTAAATCAATTAATGCGCCAATGTGTTGCGTTGGTTGGTTTTGTGCACGGCCAAAGCGGTCGACGTTAACTAATACGTCGTTATTTTTTAATGTTTTATGCTTAGTAACTACAGCAAAAGGAGTGGTAGTGGTGGCACCCATACCAAAGTGACCATCAGCAAAACCTATACTTGACGATAAGTTAACACTGGCGGAGCTGTCACTCGTAAATTGCGAGCGAGTGTAATTACTTGCGGTCATATCAGCTCTAAAAAATGCGTTAGTATGGCTGGCTTTTAGCTGTTCTTGCCTATACCCACTGCCTTTTTCCGCCCGTAATTCATAGCCATAGTCATTGACGTAGTTATTGTTAGTTTTGGCATAGCTTACGCTGGCGACTTTACTACGGTTGTTATATTGAGCTCTCGTGCGGACGTTGTCTTGGCGGTTGTAATGGTTCCACGTGAAGTTAAGCACGAATTGATTTTCAGAGACGACACGAGGATCGTCACTGACATTATGGTTATACCCAACTCTTACCCTAGCCCCTTCGTAGCGAAAGTTAAGCTCAGCAGAGAGGTTTTTGGTGACCAAATCTTCATTATTTACTTGCCGCGTTGCGTTGAGCGCAAAGTCTATGTGGTCGTTGATAATATAGCTGTAGTCAGCAAAAGCCCTTTTGTTATTGCTGAGCGTGACTTCTTCAAGCCAAGGCGAATTGCTAAAGTCTTCCATGATTTCATAGCCCAAACGTAAGTTGGGCGAGCCATAATTACCATGACCAAAAATACTATGCTCGGTTTCTATCGAGAAAGCATTGCCGGAAATATCAGATGTTTTACTTTGCGAGTAACGCAGCGATACATTGCCCAAAGGGCTACTGAATGTGGTGATTGAGCCAAATACTTGCCCTTGTGGATGGGCCGCGCCATTAACTCCAAGTGAGAGTTTGTCGGTAACGCCATATTCGTAACTGCCAGAAAGCAGCGCGTCGTCGTCATAATGATAACGACCATCATCTACTACCGATAAAAAACCAACTGCTAGCGAGTAGTCACTCACTCCTTGAGCTAATAGCCGAGAGTTATAGTGGCTAGTAAAATGGAAGTGCTGGGTTTCACCGTTGGCATATGTCGCAACAACGTGAATATTATTTATGCCTGAAGTCAGTGGTAAGTCATTGAGGTCATAGCGCCCCGCTTTGAGGCGTACTCTAGAAATCAAAAACTCATTAATAAATATCTCAAGTGTTGCAGGGCGGGGTAACATAAACTGTTGGCTGTTACCTGGGGTGATCTTACGTTGGGGTTGCAGCTTTGAATAGGCGCTTGCGACTTTGAAGCCTGCAAGTGGAGCACCCGATAAATGGCCATTGTTACTGCTTTGGGTATCGCCTAAAGTAAATCGTCTCGGCTTTTCGGGCTGATCGTAAAATACCGCCGTATCACCACGGTAGACGTGACTTTGCTCGGTGCTGCCGCTTTCCCAAAAAACCGAACTGTGCATATTTATGCCGTTGCTACCGCCAACATTGGCATTTATCAGCCATTCGAATTGTGAGTGGTAGTTTTGATTATTGTCACTACGCTCATGGTTTAGGTTGAGATTATTCAGTAAAGCCCAACGCGCTTCTTGTGTTGGTTGTTCAAAGTATTTCTTTCTGCCATAAGAAAGCGTGTCTGTAGCCATGGCCGCTTCTGCTAGTGACATGTCTATAGTGAGATCTTGTGCCTTGAGATCAAGCATAATTCCCTTTGCTTGTAACATATCTAGGGTGACCTCGTGCTCCCCAAGACTTGAGAGCCAATCGAGTATATCTTTACTTAATACCGATTGTAGGTTTTCCTTCAGCTGCATGGCTGAAACCGATTTTAAATCGTATCCATCTACAGAGGCAGAAACTTGCCCCACCTCGGCATTATTCAGCCGAACGGGAAAATCCATTAAATAAACTGCCGCCCATGCGGGGGCTGTCCACATCAGATAAAGTGGAGTAAACCAAAATTGTTTTAAACGAGGCAAGCCCAGGCTTGAGCGCACTGTTAACATCTAGCTATTTTTTACTTAGAAGCCAGTAGATTGATAAGCTCTACTGTTTTACTCGGCTTGTCATTAAGCAATGGCTGTAAATTTATCACCATAGTATGATTTGGCATTATAAAACGGCCTGAAGTAACTGACTGAAACTTAACCCAATCTATGACAGTTGCGCCATCGTGGAAACGGTATTCAAACTGCGATAGGTCTAGTACTCGGTCGCCTTGGTTACTTAGGGTGAGTGTACAGTCGGTTAGCTCTTCACATTGCAGCGCGCTGTTTATTTGCGATTGAACACCATCCGGACTTACAAACACTAAAGTGGCAAAGTTAAATACCATTTTAACGCCAGATGCTTCATCTTCTCCGGGAAGTGGCAGCTGTTTGAAGACAATGCGATAAGACTGTGTTTGTTTGAGTTCGGGCGAGCCTAGGTATTTTGCTCTGAATACTTGATAGCTTTTTGCCGGTACTTCCACTTGCGGAGGCAGCACAATAAAGTCTTCTTCGGCGCTGATCAGCACTTCTTTTTGGTGCTCGTCAAAAGTACGTTTAAGTACCTCTATCTCTATGGGTAAAGGATTGTCACTGGGGTTTTGGAGGCGGTAGGTCACGAGTGACTTTTTACCATGTGACGAGAGGTCGACAATCATAGGTTGTACTTGGTAAGCCAAAGCCGGAGCTGCTAAACAAAACA
Source organism: Pseudoalteromonas sp. OANN1 (assembly GCF_024124685.1). Lineage (NCBI taxonomy): Bacteria > Pseudomonadati > Pseudomonadota > Gammaproteobacteria > Alteromonadales > Pseudoalteromonadaceae > Pseudoalteromonas > Pseudoalteromonas sp. OANN1. The sequence continues at coordinate 131,299 of NZ_JAMXSE010000011.1, read as the reverse complement.
GCAATAACAACAATATACGCATTCAAACTCCAACACTGAGAAGACCAAAATTTCCGCTACACGATACCCAGACTATTTGGTATTACAAGGGTAACATATACACTTTTTTTAATAATAACCAAATAGTATGGTTGAAATTAGAAGAGTGACAGTTTTTCACAAACCCGAATAAATCTACATTGCTTCAGTCTTCAGGACCAAGCAAAGTAAAGGTTAAATGTTTACGCATATCTTTTAAAATCACTCCTTTTTTCAGCATGGCGGCGCTTAAGCGCTTTTGCCATTTAAGGAGTTCTGGCTTTGCGGCTTCCAGTGCCTGTTCGTTCTCAAATTGGAAAAAGAGTATTAATGAGCCGGGGAACAAGTGATATTCCACATCAAACCAACATTGCACCATGCCGGGAATTTCTGCACGAGCTTGTTCTTCGAGTTTATCTGCAATGGTCAGTACCAAAGCTTGTTGTTTTTCTTGTACTTTTGAGAGCTTTTTCATAATGCTATGGATGTAAGAGGCCAAAAGCCTAATTATACCCAAGCTTATGGGCTATCAACAACTTTGTTGTTGATAGCCCACTCAGAGTGAATTGCTTTTTCAATTCACTCTGAGCCGCTTTTATGGGTTAAGGTGCTGACAGCGCAAGTTTTGGTAGCGGTAGTTGGATTGCTTCTGTGTTGCAGATCTTTTAAATTGGGTTTTGTAGAGATGAAATTAAATACATCGCTCCGTTTGGTTCTATATGGCCATCGCAGTTGCCGCTTTCTATTTGAGCAGTGCTCAATGCGGCTTGACCATCGGTTGGTAAATAAAGTGCCTTTGATACACGTCTGCAGCTCTTTTGTTGTATGGTTTGCTGTTCGACGATAAGAATATGTCCACCGCCTATCACGTAAGCGTTGGGAATGTTGGTTTGGGCTAGATAGGCGACTTTGCAGGCTTTATCGTTATTGAAACCGTTTGCTATTATCTCCTTCGAAGCAGGGGTTGAAATGGTAATGACACATTTTTCACCAATGGATACAGCGTATTGCCCCAGTTGCCACTTTGCTGCTACTTCGCCTTGTGCAGCCGCTAAATTACTTATGCCGATCGTTGCTATAAGTGCTAAATATTTCATGAAAGCCTCCTTGCATATCCCTATTAATCATTTTGTGGTCACTTTACATTAGTATCTCACTCAGCAGCTGAAAGTTACTAGGTTAAATACACAATTGGTTGAGGCTTACGCTTCAACCAATTGGCGCTGAAAATACCCTTTTAGAAAATCGATCAGTAGTCGCACTTTTTTAGAGTTGGCATTGCCTTCTGGGAAAACGCCATAAACATGTATGTCTGGCAGTGTGTAATCTTCTAATACGGGAACCAAGGTACCGGCCTGTATTTTTGGTAACGCATCGTAAGTTGGAATTCGTCCAAGACCATGACCTCCCTCAACAAAAGCAGTGCGTGCGGCGGCATTGTTGGTGCTTATATCGCCTTTCATCGTGATGCTATAAGCCCGAGCCCCTTTACTCAATGTGAGCGCCCCCGATGTCAGCTTGTAAATCACCCATTGATGCTGGTAGAGATCGGTGGGGTGTTTGGGGACGCCATACTTTTGCAAATAGTCTGGCGATGCGCACAAGCAGGTTTTTAGCACCGAAAGTTTACTGGCCTGCAAACCTGAATCGGGAAGTGGGGCGCCTCGAATGGCCAGATCAATCCCTTCTTTGATGATATTGACGACTTCATCTGTAAGCATGATATCGAGCTGAATTTTTGGATACATAGCTCTAAACTCATTGAGTGCAGGCACTATGGTTTGCAAGCCAACATTCACAGGGCAGGTAAGCTTTATTAGACCGATTGGTTCTTTCTTTAAATTCTCAATTTGCTGGTTTGCAGCAAAGGCTTGCTCTGCAATCACACGGCAGCGCTGATAATATTCGCGGCCTGCCTCTGTAAGTGAAATGGTGCGGGTCGAGCGATTGAGCAATTTTATGCCTAACTGTGACTCCAGTTTTTTGACATGATAACTCACCACTGCACGAGACAAGTTTAAATGCTTAGCGGCGCCGCTTAAGGTGCCTTGCTCAATAACTTGGGCAAAAACGACCATGCTTTTAAGTTGCTCAAACGAAATATCCACGCATTACTCCACTGGCTGAGATAAATTGATTGTATCAATTGTTTGAACAAAGAGTTAGCTTTTGTCTGCATTGTTTAACTTGTCTTAAGTTCATACTTTTATATCTATCCGCAGGTTAAATAGCCTGAAGTTTTAAGAAAGAATGAGAGGTAACTTTGATGACAGCAAAGAAAATTTTAATGGTGCTAACGTCACATGCAGAACTAGGCAATACAGGTGAGAAGACAGGGTTTTGGATTGAAGAGTTTGCCGCACCTTACTATGCCTTTGTGGATGCAGGGGTAGAAGTAACGCTTGCTTCACCAAAAGGTGGTCAGCCGCCAATTGACCCAAAAAGTGAACAGCCTGATTTCCAAACCGACAGTACGAAACGCTATTTTGATGATCAAAAAACGCAGGAACTGGTGGCAAATACAGTGCCACTTGCAGAGGTGAACGCGACAGATTTTGACGCTGTGTTTTATCCTGGCGGTCACGGACCATTATGGGATTTAGCAACAGATACCAATTCAATCCAATTGATCAGTGCCTTTTTAGCTGCAGATAAACCGGTTGGTACGGTATGCCATGCAACAGCTGTGCTGATGGATGTAAAAACCACGTCGGGTGAGTATCTGGTGAAAGGCAAAGTGGTGTCTGGCTTTACGAATAGTGAAGAGGCGGCAGTTGGGCTGACTGATGTTGTGCCATTTTTATTAGAAGATGAGCTGGTTAAACGAGGTGCTGATTTCCAGAAAGTCGATGATTGGAATGTGTTTGCTGTTAGAGATGGCTTAATTTTTACAGGGCAGAATCCAGCAAGCTCTGAACTTGTCGCTGAGAAAATGCTGACGTACCTAAACCAGCTGTAACCTGCTTATTAAAAGGAATAAATCATGAGTAACGCAATAAACCAAGCTCAAAACGCACAAACGAATCGTCGCATTACCTTGGCGTCACGCCCACATGGTGCACCAACGCAAGAAAATTTCAATTATGAAGAAGCACAGATCCCAACGCCAAAAGAGGGCGAGGTGCTCCTTCGTACCGTCTTTTTGTCGTTAGATCCATACATGCGTGGCCGTATGAGCGATGCAAAATCTTATGCTGAGCCGGTTGCTATTGGTGAAGCGATGGTGGGTGGCACAGTATGCCGAGTTGAAGCGTCAAATAACCCTAAATTTGTCAAAGGTGACTGGGTACTCGCGATGAGTGGCTGGCAGGACTATAGCGTTTCGGATGGCACGGGCTTACTTAAGTTAGATAACAATTTACCCAACCCATCATATAGCTTGGGTGTGTTAGGGATGCCAGGCCTTACTGCCTACATGGGACTGATGGATATCGGCCAGCCAAAAGCTGGAGAAACGGTAGTCGTTGCCGCAGCAACCGGTGCTGTAGGTAGCCTTGTTGGGCAAATAGCAAAACTGCAAGGCTGTAGAGTAATAGGCATAGCTGGTGGCGCCGAAAAATGCAGTTACGCTACCGAGACACTTGGCTTTGATGCCTGTCTTGATCACCGCAAGGATGATCTCGCTGAGCAGTTAGCGCAGGCATGTCCATCAGGAATTGACGTCTATTTTGAAAATGTGGGTGGCAAGGTGTTCGATGCGGTTATGCCATTGCTTAACTCAAGTGCCCGGGTTCCACTTTGTGGGTTGATCTCTCAATATAATGCCACCGAGTTGCCATCGGGACCCGATCGTATGTCGATGCTGATGGCGACGCTGCTGATTAAGCGAGTGAAAATGCAAGGCTTTATTGTATTCGACGACTATGGGCATAGATACAACGAGTTCAGCGAAGCGATGCTGCCGTGGTTAAACGCGGGCAAGATTAAGTACAAAGAGCACTTGGTCGAGGGGATGGATAATACTGTCGAGGCATTTATTGGCTTATTGGAAGGTAAAAACTTCGGCAAACTTGTCGTGCGCTTAGGTCCAGACGAGCTGGTATAACTAAATTTTAGGAAGGATAAATAGATGTTAACTGTTCACCACTTAAACGAATCACGCTCGACAAGAGTACTTTGGCTTTTACATGAACTCGACATGCCTTATGACCTTGTTGAGCACGAGCGAAACTCTGAAACGCGCCTTGCGCCTGAAAGTCTTAAAAAGGTGCATCCGCTCGGAAAAGCCCCCGTGTTGGTCGATGACAGCCTAGTCTTATGTGAGTCTGGAGCCATCATGGAATATCTGCTAGATAAGACAGAAGACAGTAGTTTGCGACCAGATGCGGGGACACCTGAATACTATCAATATCAAGAATGGTTGCACTTTGCTGAGGGGTCATTGGCACTGCCGGTGATCGCATCTTTGATGATGAAGATGGAGCAGCGTACAGGCGATAAACCAATGGATGGTTACATTGCTAAAGAAGTCAATGTCGACTTTTCTTATATAGATGCCACACTCGCCAAGCAAAGCTATTTTGCAGGCAACGACTTTACCGCCGCCGATATTATGATGACGGTGATGCTAGAAATCGCAGACAACGTCGGCTTGCTCACAGCGCATGGCAATATCAAGGCCTATCTTGAAAAAGTGCAAGCTCGCGCCGCATATCAAGCCGCACGAAGCCACGGTTAGCCGGTTTTGAGGCGAAGTCTATAAGATCTTGATTTCGCCCTATTACTCTCGTTTACGCCTGAATACAAGACCATGTTAGATAGAGTTTCTAGCTATCAAGTTTTGCTTTATTTGCAGTTGTTTGCAATATCTTCAGCATCAATTTGCCATTCTGCGCATTGCCAAAACTTTAGCTTTCCAAAATGACCGTGTTTGAAAGGGAGCTTATCATTGTCTTTATTATAAGACTTTAATATAACAGGATCCGTAACGTTTTTGAAAGCTGCAGCTATAGCTATAAGAGAGGAATGGATATTCACTTCAGATCCGAATGTACGCAATAAATGATGTTCGGGCGCATCATGATACTTATCAATAGAGACCAATAAAGAGCCGCTTGGTGCTAAGCCTAATCCATAGGTTTCAGCAACTTCGGCTACTCTGTTGAGAGTTAGGTTGTAAAAGTGGATTGTTTTTGGGTTATTTTTTAACACATCGGGAATGATTGATAGAGTGTCACTAATATTTGCAGCCGCGGCCATGTAAACAATAGAATCAAGGGACTTACTTTGCTCAAATTTAGACTGATAGCGAGTAAGTAGGTTATTGAAAACTATCGTCCCCATGCTATGTCCAACTAGAGTTAGTTTGATCGGTAAATCTGGATATTTGTTTTCAAGTTTAAAGAGTTCTTCAAAGAGAAAGCCAACACTTTGGCCAATACCTTTATTTGTATCTGTTCGAACGGTCTCGTTAACTTCACCAGTAGGGTAGGCTATAGCTCTTGCTCGACGCTTCATCATATCCCAGCTGTCCCCAGCTAAAGTACCATTCCACAAAATTCCTGTGGAGTATCTGATGGGAGTGACTGCGATGACTCCTGCAGATTTTGCCCCGTTAACAAAGCCTTGATTACGATAAGTACTTTGATTGACTTTTATATTGTCTAGCTTGTTGACGTAATAATCATTTGATTCGTAAGTGTCAGAATTATTTTTAAAAAAATGGTTTTGATATTGATAGTTGGCTTCACGCCAGACATTTGATAAGTATTTATTGCTTGAGCCTGATGCGAACCTGTCCTTATCATTTGTAAATTGATAATAGATATTTGCCGGAGCTCTAGCTATTGCGGTTACCAAGTCTTCAAATAAGACAAATGGAGAGCTTAGAATACCTGCCAAAGCTGAAGTGTCTCTGCCTTCACGTATTTCAAAAAAGTGCTCAAATACAGTTCCCGGTATATTAGATGGCCATGATATATAAATAGGATAATGCCAGTCAGACTCCTCAGACAAAATAGGCTGAAGTTGCTCTTCCATCCGCTCATCAGTATCTTTGTATGTGTTAAGCCCTCCATGCGCATAAACCAATATCTTGACTTCATTTACTTTTGAAACTATTTCTGTAGAAAGGGAATCTAACGATGTTAGTTCATTACATGTAAAACCCGATTTAATGCAGCTAAGCTTTATAGCTTCAATAAGCATATTTTCAATTTGTTGATTTACTTCAGTTACAGGTTTTGCACGCTGTGATTGCCGAGAAAGCAGCGGTTTTGCAGCAAAATCACTATCAATAATGTACCCATGACGATTTACCCTTAGAATATGTTTTTGAGTGTCCATTTTATAATCGTTGTAATCGGGGTAGGCTTTCTTGTCGGGTGAATGTGCGCATGCAGTAAGCATCAGAGTAAAAACTAAAGTTACTAATGATTTCATGTTTCTTTCCTTTTTATAAATAATCATTTACATAACTAGCACATTAATTTCTGTTTTGCGTAATTTTAATAATTTAATTTTTATGCTAATAATCTCTACTTTAATCCTATGTGTTGTTAGAGGGCGAGAAAGTAGGGTGAAGTTGATTGCTTTTTGGTATCTCTTTAATAACGTATGATTTATTTCTTTTTTATTTAGTTTTTATTTCTGGTTCTATTAAATTAAAGAAGCTCTCAAACTCCTAATTCTACCTTTTTTATTAACAGGTTTATGAGTTTTTATTATACTTAACTTAGTTTGTATAAAAATAATTTATGGTTCTTGCAGTGTGGATATGCTTTTTAATTGCTAAATTTATTTTCATCCAGTTTGCACTGAATGGTGAGCCCACTTACAAACAGAACCATGTATTTTATATCGAAATTTCACTGGATACTGGCGAGCAATTTTCACTTGAATCTCATGAGCTTAGTTTTGCCAAGTAGGTGAAATGAGAAAAGCGCTCAATATGAAGTTGAGCGCTTTTAACGTACTAGATAGTAAATTTTAAAGCTATTTGAGTCTGTCCATGAGGTAAACAAACTCAAGGCTATTTACCATCGCGCGCTGTTCATTGTTTGCAGCGCCTGCATGGCCACCTTCGGTATTCTCAAAATACAGAACTTCAAATCCCATATCTTTCATCTTAGCAACCATTTTACGTGCATGGCCTGGGTGAACGCGGTCATCTCGGGTTGAGGTTGTGAAAAATACTTTTGGATATTGTTTGTCTTTACTTAGGTTATGGTAAGGCGAGTACGTTTTAATGTATTCCCACTCCTCAGGAACATCTGGATTACCATATTCGCCCATCCAACTTGCGCCAGCGAGTAGCTTATTAAAACGCTTCATATCGAGTAATGGCACTTGGCAAATAACGGCGTTGTAAAGTTCAGGCCTGCGAGTGAAAGCGGCGCCCACTAGCAATCCACCGTTACTACCACCTTTAATACCTAAATGTTGAGGCTTGGTTACTTTGTCTGCAATCAGCTGCTCTGCTACGGCTTCAAAGTCTTCATACGCCTTGTGGCGATTTTCTTTTAGTGCTGCTTGGTGCCAGCTTGGTCCATACTCACCGCCGCCACGAATATTCGCAAGCACATAAACACCGCCTTGTTCTAACCAGTTTTTACCAGTTGATGCCGAGTAGTACGGTTGCATAGAAACTTCAAAGCCACCATAGGCATATAATAAAGTAGGGTTGCTACCATCTAACTTGATATCTTTCTTATGAACAATAAAGTAAGGCACTTTTGTACCGTCTTTTGATGTCGCAAATTTTTGCTGGGTAACGAACTTATCTGCGTCGAAATGTGATTTATTACCTTTGAGCTTTGTTGTTCCAAGTGATTTACCTTCGACTAAGTAAAGACTGGTCGGTGATAAAAAGTCCGTGTAGGTGACAAAAAAGTCGTCTCTATTGGGATCAGTATCAAAAACGGATAATGAACCGGTATCAGGAAAGTTCACTGGGTCTATTTTCCACTGCCCATTCGCTTTAGGCATATAGCGGAAAACCTTATTTTTTACATCATCTAACACGGTAACTAGTATAGAAGATTTGGTAAAACTCAAATCTTCTATTGAACGATTTGCTGTTGGTTTGATTAAACTCGTAAACTGGATATTTTTAGAATCTATATCGTTAATGTTGGCATATATTACTTCTGCTTGTGAAAAATGCTTCCAAGCAGATTTTAGCTGGATAAAGAGCATGCCATTGTTTAATCCGAGGAGGCTTGCGTCGCTAGGCACTGGAATTTTTATCTGCTTATCACCTTCGAGTTTATAGACATCGCGAGTATAAAAACTTGTAGAATCGTATAGAAAGTGATTTGTATTGCCTTGGTCGTATATCGTAAAACCTCCGGCACTGATAGAACTTTTATTTGCCTGATAGACCGTTTTAGCGTCGTCCAGCAGCGTACCGCGTTGCCACACTTTAACCGTTCCAGCATAACCTGAGTCAGTTAATGAGCCTTCTCCAAAATCTGTTGCAACAAATATTGAATTCTCGTCGAACCAAGATACTGAGGTTTTTGCTTCAGGTAAATAAAATCCATCTTTTACAAAAGATTTGCTTGGAATGTCGAACTCTCTCACGACTTTTGCATCAGCACCACCGCGCGATAAATACACCAAACAGCGTTCATACTTTGGATAGTGACAGTTCATCCCGCCATAAACCCAGTTTTCGTCTTCAGCTTTTGCTAGCGCATCTAAGTCGAGAACGGTTTCCCACTTAGGATCCGCTTTTTTATACTCTTCAAGGGTTGTTCTGCGGTATATGCCTCTTACATGATCCGCATCTCTCCAGAAATTATAGTAATAACCTGCACGTTCAGTTGCGTAAGGAATACGAGACCGATCATTGATAATATCTAATGTATTTTGAAAGATATGATTATATTGGCTGTGGCTTTTGAGTTGTTTTAGTGAGCTATCGTTTTGTGCCGTTACCCACTCTAGCGCTTGTTTGCCTTCAATCTCTTCAAGCCATAGGTATGGATCCTTTTCTAATGCCATAGATTTACCAGCAAAGGTGGTTAGCATACATAGTGTCGCAATATTAGTAATTTTTTTTCTCAAAACTTAGTCCCTATTTTGTAGTTGTTTATTACGTTTTATCATCAAGTCGTCAAAATAGGAATGTGCGCTGATTAAAAAAGCGCAATTTGCTTACATTGATTCACACTTAATCTGCTTGTGATGGAGAGAGCTGCGCTTCAATGGCGTGGATCAGCAACATTGCTTTATGCCACTGCTGTGAAAGTTGCCACATTTCCGCTAGTGTATTGATATTACTTACCATCTTATCTATCGCCAGTGACGCGTGAGTACCTGCTAGAATTAAGTCGTCTTTCACATCGTCATGTAAACGTTGCAATGTCTCTTGCGCCAACGACAGCTCTGCAGGTGTGACGCTTTGCCCATGTAAACTGGTTTTCATGAAGTGGCTAAGCTGGGCTTGGTATTCATTCAACTGTGCATGCAAGTCATGATGCTCTGCGAGTTGCTTATATGGAGCGTGTTCCGTTAATTGTTCTACACAGTGACTACAAGTAAACAAATACTGCTCAATACGCATGAGTTTAGCGAGTAGTGAGGTGGTCTGTGATGATAATGCTGATTGCTCTACCGACACAATAAAAAGGCTAATTTGCTGACACAGAGATTGGATTGCATGGAGTGCCTGTTCAACTGCGAGTTTATCGGTTGGGAGTAGGCATTTATCAAACTGGGCTAACACCTTATCTGCAACGAGTTTGGACTCAAGCAATAACGCATTGATTGCAAGCTCTGGCGTTTGGGCGATGGTATTATCTAAAAAGCGTGGCCTCGAAGCCGTCTCCTCGGCACTACAAAATCGTTTCATTAAAAAGCCAGCGAGCCTGTCATTGAGTGGAAAGATGAGTAGCACGCCCAAAATATTAAACAAAGTATGAAAAAGTGCCAATGACAACGCAGGATCAGCAGTGACGCCGAAAAGCGCGGTAAAATGGTTGATGAGATAAAACAGCACTGGCAACACCGCGAAAGCGACCATCGCAGTGAACACATTAAATATGACCTGAGCCGCTGCGACGCGTTTGGCATTAGAAGTTGCGCCAATGGATGCCAAGATAGATGTTGACGTGGTGCCGACGTTTGCGCCGATGACCATCGCGCCTGCGGCATATAATCCAATCATACCACTAGCAGCGGCGGTAATGGTCAAGGCGATGGAAGCACTGGAAGACTGAGTGAGAGTTGTCATCACCATACCCACCAGCAAAAAGGTCAACATGCCGTTTATTCCCTCTGCGGTAAATTGGCTTAAATCAAAAGCAGCGACAATATGCTCAAATGCGCCTTTGAGAATATCAATACCGATAAAAAATAGCCCAAAACCAACTAAGGCCATGCCTGCCGACGCTAGTCGCGAGCGAGGAAGTAGCAACTTCATCAAGGCACCAATGCCTATCAAGGGGAGTGCGATAGCTTGGATATTAAATTTAAATCCAACCGCGGCCACTAACCAGCCAGTGATGGTGGTGCCAACATTGGCGCCATAGACAATACCAAGCGCCTGATGCATGGTAATAAGACCTGCGTTCACAAAGCCCAAAGAGGCCACGGTAACCGCGCTGGAAGACTGCACTAAGGCTGTCATGCAAAAGCCAGATGCAATACCGCGCTGAGGGGTTTTGGTCCACACACCAAGCACTCGGCGCAGCGACGACCCGGCTGCTAGTTTCAGGCCGTCTGTCATCATGCTTATCGCAACTAAAAATATCCCCAAACCGCCGAGTAGCGTTCCTGCAAGTTGAAGTGTTTCCATATCCTTTCCACGTACTATATTCTTACTCTATTTGCTCGTAGCACAATATCATTTTTGTTGTGCTTTGCTTTGTTTAACGTCAACTTTTACATGAGTTGTATTAGCAGCTCTAAACAAAATTTAATAGTTAGGGTTTTGAACTCAAACCCTGCAGAAATTGCATAGGCGTTACGCCGTTCCACGACTTAAACGCACGGATAAAGCTACGCTCATCTGAAAACTGCAGCGTGTGCGCCACCTCATACAAACTACTGCCTTGAGTCAGTCGCAGTTTGGCCTGCTTGTTCTGTACGTTATTTTTGAGTTGCCTAAAATTGGTTTGATACTCAGCGAGCCTTCGTCTTAATGTTGCCGGACTGATATTGAGCTTGTCAGCCATTTGTTCTTGGCACAGTGTTCCCGCGTTAAGCTCACTATAGACTTTATCGAGCAAGTTGGCATGGTCGTTAATCGACTGCTGATGATGGAGCGTATTTGCCAGTGAATGGTAAATGGTACTGAGCGTTAGGTACTCTAACTTCGCCAAGTCTAATGATTGATTCGTTTCTTGGTATTGATAGGTGAGTAAGTAGCGATTGCTTAAGGGTTTAATGGGAATGTGGGTGATAACCGAATTTAGCAGCGAGTTTGAGTCACTTTTGGTCTGCACTAGTGTGAGTTGAACTTGGGTGGTTTCGGCGCACACATATTTTACGAGGCCATGGATCAATATCAGCATGCTATCTAACATACAGCGAGAAAATTGCGCGTCAGCGGCCGTGGCGTAGTCAAAGGCTGCATCATCAATTATGTAACTCACTTGAGAGTGTGATACTTCGCAGAAATTGTAAGTTCCCGCGTGGATAAAGTTATAGCCACGGGCAAGCTCTTGTAAGAGCTGAGTAATGGTGCGGCAATGGCGCAGGCTATTGAATACAAATTCGTTGGTGCCAGGCAGAAGCTTTTTGCGGTTGAGATTTAGACTTTCGTCATTGAGTTCGACAGCACAGTGTTCCATCACGCGCATAAACTCAATGGCATCTAGGGCGTCAATGGCTTTATTGATAGCCAAAGACCGAGCGACCGCAGCAAATTCCAGTTTTGCTGCGGTGAGTGTGTGCTGCATCAATTGCACGTAGCAAGGTGCAATGGCGGTGTTTGACATAAATACGTAAGCTCATCCTGTCACTCTCAACAATTCAGTTAATCAACATCAACTCTAGATAGCAATAGTTTTGCGTTGCAACTTTAGTGCAGTATTTTGTCACCACTCATCTAGGGTGTACTTAACCAATTTTTGATTTGGTTGATTGCACTGGGCTCCCAGCCAAGCTCTAGATGGTTGGTGGCCACAACTGCAGAGCCCGCCAAGTTACTTATTCCTGTGCTGTCGATGCAGCTACTGATAAATACAACGCCATCGGAAGGGCCGGTATGTTCATTGTGAATAAATGCCATGTCGGCCTGATCGCCGCAAAGATTATAAACTTGAACGCTGCTGTCGGTGCCAGCGCTACGAACTTGGTCTACCAGTGAGTCGACCGTAAACGCTGCGATACCTCGGCCTTTGCTCACAAACCCTAAGCCACCGTAGTAAGTGGTGTACCAATCTTGTTCTGTGGTGGGGAGTGCATATTTATCATCTAGTGCTTTTAGCATCTGCGCGGAGCCTGGAAAGTAAGGCGAGTCGTAAACCCACTCAGAACTTGAATACCATAAGCCAAAACATAATATCTGATCATGCGCAGTAGGCCCATTTATGCTGCCGCCACATTGCGAATAAGCACCATAGGTATGATTAACGCCGTGACGAAATGACCAATCAATGCCGTTGTTGGGGGCGCCGAGCATCACTAGTTTGCGTACATCACTGTTGAATTTAGTGCTCCAAGCATTGGTCAAAGAAGAAATATACATGCGGGCATTAAACGCGCTTTTTGACCAAGTGACTAAATCCACTTGCGTTGCCCCCGTCTTATTTTTAACCTGAGCGATGGCATTGGCGATCTGCTCCGCCCAGATAAAGCCATCGCCATTTTTATGCGCCAGATTTAAGGCAAAGACTTTGTAATCATCATTGGCAAGCGTTTGCATTAAGCCTTGCGAAGGGCAGTTTTGTCGGCCACAGCCGTAACTACCGGCCTCGTTCGGATTTGCCCAAGCCAAATCGGCATCTTGATTGGCACCGTGGATCAGCAATACCGGTGTTTGGCGGCTGTTACTATCCCAACCCGGCGCATGATAAAGTAGAAACTGCGCAGAGCTTGGTTGGTTAGATGCAAAGAAAGTAGCGCGCTGACCAGATTGATCGCCACGGCCGTCGGCGGGAAAGCTTTCATTGCCAATATGCCCTGAGTTATCTCGCCATCTTTCAATCTTTTGCCAGCCATTATTAATACCAGAGGTATAGGTGGCTTCAAGTGTCGCTGAAGCGTGCGCTAAACCACTTGCTGCGAGTGAGATAAAAACGAGCAATCCATAAGTGTGAGTGCGCAACGCTGTGTTTGTGTTTTTCATATTTTTATCCTAGGTCAAGTCATGTTTTAACTGATTGGCGATATTACTGCGCGCGAGCTTGCAGACGTCGAGCACGGCAAAGGAGAAAAACGCATGTATGGTATTTTCAAAGCAGGTTAAGGTATTAAGCACGCCCGCTTGCTTTAGTTTTTTGGCGAGCAGCATTCCCTCATCGTAAAGTGGGTCGCAGCCGGCAAGCAGCACACTGGTGGCAGGAAGGTGCGTCATGTCTTCAATAAATAATGGCGAGACATTGACGTCCGCCGCGCTTTGCTCGGGTGCGAGATACCAGTTGCAGGTGTCTTTTATTGCCTCTCTGGTTAGCAACAAGTTTCCATCGCCATACTGCATGCGTGACGGATAGGTTTCATGGGGAGAAAAGGAGTCAACCACCGGGTAAACTAGGTATAAGTTACTTAGGGTGTTTGGTTGTTGTTGATGTAAGTTATGCGCTGCAACAAGCGCTAAGTTACCACCTGCACTGTCGCCCATCAGGGAAATCTTAGTGGGGTCTAGCTCCAAGCGCTGGTGGTTTTCTTGCAGCCAATCAACTACAGCTATTACTTGTTGCAGGGCGCATGGAAACTTATGCTCGGGCGCAAGGCTGTATTCGACACTGAAAAAAACGACACCGGATTGCTGGCATAAGTCTTTTACCAGTCCGTCATAGCAGTCGACATCTCCTAAGGACCAGCCGCCGCCGTGGATAAACACCACCGCGGGACTGGGGCTTGCCAAAGACTGCGCTGGGCGGTAACAGCGAACGCCCACGTGAATACCATTGTGTTCAATGTGTAGGTCTTGGCTACTTACTTTTGCTTCAATCTCTCCCGCGAGCCCCAAAAACATCGCTCTTGCGCCTTCTCGTGAGGTCTCAATGGAGATTTCGATGTCATGAATGTCGCCAGCTTGAGCCGCGAGGTCGTCTAACAATGCTTGTGTTTGTTTGTCTAATTTCATAATTAAAACTTATATTTAAGGTTGATACCGTACGTTCTAGGTGCGCCGTAATAACCAAGTTGAACCCCAGGTGCTGCGCTAAGATCGAAGCCGTGTTGGCGATAGCGTTTATCGCCTAAGTTTTTGCCGTATAAACTTGCTTCCCAACTGTCGTCCGCGGAGCGGTAGTGTAGTGACATATCAAAGAGGGTGTAGCCAGATTGTGCGAGTACCTCTGAACTGCTCACGGTGAGATAGGTTTTACTGCGATAGGCGGCACTAGCACGTAGTGAAAATTCGCCTTGTGTAAAGGCGCTAAAGAAGTATTCAAAGCCTGCACGGCCATTCCATTTGGGTGAATTAACCAGCTCCCTTTCATCGCTGACTTCTTTACCAAAGTCGCCGATGAGCTCATCATAACCGCCCCCTAAATAGCCCAGATTGAGGTTCAGAGTGAGGTTATCGGAAGCCACGGCTTCGAGCTCCATTTCTGCGCCGTAAATAGTGGCTTTACCTGCATTTTCAAACAGTGATAAAAACGCACCGGTGTCGGGGTCGATAGAAAAGCGGCTGAGCTGAAAGTTTTTGTAGTCATTGAAAAAAGCCGCGGTATTTAAGCGAATATTCTGATTATTCAATAAAGACTTAGAGCCAATTTCATAGCTCCACAAGGTTTCAGGCTCAAAAGGTTGTGCAAATGAGGTGATCCGGCCGTTAAAACCGCCACTTTTAAACCCTTTTCCAGCGCTTAGGTAAACCATGCTGTCGTCAGAGATGGTGTAATCGAACACCACTTTTGGGGTAAATTCTTTCCACTCCTTGGATGCGCTGTAGCCTGTAGGGCTATAGCCAATCCCCGTGCCGAATACCGCCTCCATTTCCTCAGCTGTTGTTACACCGGTGCCAAAAAACTCCTCGCCGTTGGACGTGACTTCTTTTTTCTCTATGGTGTAGCGTGCGCCAAGCGTGACGTCGAGCTTTTCAGTCAAAGACCAAGAGAGGTTAGCGTAGAGGGCTGAGCTGGTATTTTCTTGATCGCGTTCTCCTGCGTTAATCACAGGCCAAGGTAGGTAAACCTCTGGCGCCACCATAACGAAAAAGTCCGGTGCTACGGAGCCGCCAAAACTCAGATCGTCCTCATTAAAGTAATAGAGCCCAGATACCAAGGAGAACTTGTCGTCTTTGTATAACCATTGAAATTCTTGGCTTATCTGCTGTTGATCTTCGAAGTTAAAAATACCAAATGATGCATCGGGAGTGGCATCTAAGTCTAAGTGCGTGCGGTATTCCATTTCGCGTCGAGCAGTGATGGATTTAAATACCGAGTGGCCCGTGAGATATTCAAGTGTTAAGCTCGCTCCCGAGGTATCGAGCTCTTCTAAATCGTTGTAGTTAACGTCAACGACAAAAGGGTCTTCCTCAGGCGCATAATAGCCTTCTTTTATCACCGAATAGATAGGCGTTTCTCGATGTGGAGTGCGTGAGCTTGAGGGAGATGCGTTCGAGCCATCGACGACTAAATAGGCCGAAAAATTCTCACTTGGTTGATAAAGTAAGCTGCCGCGCCATGCTAAGGTATCTTTGTCGTGGTCGTCACTATTGTTATAGCGATTCTCACTAAAACCATCTCGGCTACTTTTGGCAATCGCAAAACGTCCAGAGAGCGTGTCTTCAACCAATGCACCGTTGACGCTAGCTTTTACCGTTCGAGCATTATAATTTCCAAGCGCCACGCTGACATACCCTTCGTTGTCTTGCGAAGGTTTGGCACTACTGAAACGCACCGCGCCACCTATGGTATTGCGACCGTAAAGGGTGCCTTGTGGACCACGTAATACCTCGATTTGCTCAGGGTCGACAACATCTAAAAAGGCACCTTGGACGCGCCCAAGATATACGTCATCGAGATACACACCAACGCCGGGATCGTTAAATGAGATAGAGTCAATTTGGCCAATTCCGCGAATATAAATGACCGCGTTGGAAGCATCACCTGAGTGCAGGTTGAGGTTCGGAACGTGAGACGCCAAGTCACCGAGATCTTGTACGTTCATCTTCTCAAGCTCTGAGGCGGAGAGGGCGGTCACCGCAAGCGCGACATCTTGTAGATTTTCGGTTTGCCGCGTTGCGGTAACGCTGATCCGCTCAATTTTTTTGCTTTGCTCAGAGCTAAGCGTGGATTCCGCTTCGGCATAACTATGGCCTGATAATACTGTCGCTATCAGAAGTGACAAGGTATGCCGTGGTATTCCTTTGGTTGAACTGACTCTGTGCGATTGAGTTGCTGCAATCATGCTGAGTAACCTTTCGTCGTTATTATTATGTTCTTCAGTATAGGAATGAAGAAAATTCAATAGCTAGGACAAAAACAGTCAACTTGATGAGCAAATTAGCTCAGGGTAGAGCAAAGCCGTACTCGACTAGTATTTAGTCAATAAATAGGTTAATTTTATTGCACCTAGAAAAGATACAATCCGAGTTGCATGAAAAATACAATAACATTAACAATTACTTTGCTATTCTCGTTGCTACTAATGCTATCAACGCCGACTTTGGCATCTGAGAGTGAAAATAAGCTACAGATCCATGTCCATTATCAGCAAGCCTCGGATTCATGGTTGATACAGTACAAATTGCCTAAAGCAGTTGAGCGGGTAAGCTTTGCAAGACAAAGTAACTTCGACCGCACGCAGCACTACCAAATAACTCAACCGGACTTAAAGTGGCAGCAAGAAGATGGAGTACTATCAATCACCGCAGCGAATGGTAAAAAGTTTACGTCTTTCTCGCTTACATTTGATTCGTTTTATGGTTTTATCCTAAAAGACTACAGCCAAAATGTGCAATACAGTGATGGCAGCGTTTTGTTTTATACCAATCATCTTAGCCTTAGTGAAAAGTTAACTGCGCAATCTGAGCCTATATTTGATGGGACCCGGTTTTATTTTTATAGCCCTAAGACCGATATTGTTTTCTCGGGCAAGCGATACAAGCATAAGGCAAGCTGGGATTTAGCCGGAGATGGAACTTATATTTACTTTGGCACGATCACTCCCATTGAGAATGACAACATGATAGCGGTAGTAGATCCAGCGCTACCTAAGTGGGTGTGGCAAAACACACAAACGTATTTCCCCAAACTATTTGACTATTACGGCAAAAAACTTGATCAACCACTTAACTTCAAGCCTGTCGTATTTTTTAATTATGCACACTTAGCTGACGATTTTGCCAATTATGAAGGGGGAACGTTAGCTGGACTGGTGCAGTTAAGTGTGAATGGTAAACGTTGGCAAAGCAAAGACAGTGAGCGTTTTAATCAGCTCTTCCACTTTCTTGCCCATGAATCCGCTCATTTTTGGAATGGTCAAATGTATGCGGTTGAAGACCATGGACATGCTTGGCTTCACGAAGGGGGAGCCGATGCTTTTGCTAACTTTGCGATGCTTGAGTTTGGTTTTATTGACGCTAAACAGTGGTTACAAAAATTTGAAGAGTCAGCCAATCAATGTTTATTGAACAAAGCGCAAACGGCGCTTAACGAATCAGCGAAGTTGCAACGATACAAAAACTATTATTCTTGTGGCGCGGTAATGGCGCTTGCTAGTCATTATCAGGTTCAAGCTACAAACCCCTCGTTGTCACTTTTTGATATCTGGCGACATCTATTCGCACAAAGTAAGGCCTACTCATACAATCAAAGCGATTACTTTAATGTACTAAATGGCTTAATCGGTAATGATAGGCTTGCTAAGGTGCTGGGACGTTTTAGCGATCAAAGAGTGGAAGATAACCTCAGCGAAATAGAGACTTGGTTTGAAGGCACTGTGCTAAAGGGGGCTGTGTCAACGGACTACCCTAGTTTTTACCATCAACATTGGGGTAAAGAGATTATAATAGAACTAATGCGTACTCATTGCAGCAGGATTAGCCTCAGCTATTACGATGACTATATCAAAACCTACCCGATAGAGAACTGCAAAGTATTTGACCATGACATGGAGATACAGTTTGTAGATGGAGTGGATCTGCTTAAAAATGGGGGATCGGCTTATCAAGCTTTCAAAGCAAAATGTCAGCGCGGTGGCGTTGTTAATTTTGCAGATAGAGCAAAGCAACCTGTTGCCCAAATCCGCTGTTTGGATCAAGTCGGTGCACTTACGCCTTACATAAAATTGACGACCGAATAATCTAACCCAAGGATGTATGGAGGCGATATTTTTATTAAAAAAGTTGGACGAGCAACCATAGTGAGGTGTGATACGAATTTGAGCTTGTATCACATTTCAACATTATTTATTCAACCGCAGCTCAGGTTATTTATGATTAATATCCATACTCCCCCCTATACATAGTCGCTGTATCTACTTATTAGCAGTGATGTGTCTAACTTACAGGTTCGACAGTAATTCTTTGCTAAAAGATTTCTTTTATGTGCTGATTGGTGAGCCTGCGTATTACTCACGCTTTGGGTTTAACCACTCCCCAAGGCTTACGGCTTCAGGGATACCTGCAGAATATTTTATGATTAACAGCTGGTGTGAAAGTATCCCTAGTGGAGACGTTGGTTTCGATCTAGCGTTTGGGTGAAGCCATGCAAAATCTTGGATAAGTGTTGACCTAAATCTGGAAGGCACTATCGAAATTTACTCAAATAAAACAGTATTGTTTCGGGTACTAACAATTGGCTAGTTTCAATTGTTGATAAAAAAGGTATTAAAATTTCAAAGTGCAACATTTTTTTAAGTGATAACTTTTTGTAAGTAATGGTTTTAATTTTCATTTCTGCTGTAAATTACACTTAATAACTGGTTTGGAGGTTGGGATTGTTCAGTTTGATAATTAACCTATAATTAATTTGGCAGGTAGAAATAAAACTGATAACCTACCGTCCGTCTTAAAATAATCTCACTTAAACACAAGGATTATAGTGTTATGAATGCTCAAAGATTGGAGCGCATATTAAGTGCGTTTTTGCCTTCTTTTATTGCCAAGCAACTGGCTAAATCACCAAAGCTTTTGTTGTTTGTTGTTCTATTTATCACCTTACTCGTCATTTTTATTATTAAAGTTGCCTCTTTTGCTATTTACTCTTTGGTCGTGGGAGCTGTGTTATTCGGCTGCTGGATGGCGTGGAGTGGCACTAAACGCATCATGTCGAAGCGCAAGAAACGAGTCTCTTAAAGTTAAGTCAAGATACTCTGGGCTTAATAATTATTACTTAATTAATCTGAAATATATTTTGTCGGTTTGTCTGCCGTATTAGATATTACATAAATTGAAAATCTCAATCTATTTAAGGAAAAATAACCATGAGTCTATTAAATAAATTCAAAACTCAAGCGCAATCTATTGGTAGTAGTATTGGCGAATCTACCAGTAAACTAAGCGGTGATATTGTGTCTTCAACAAAAGACAATGCAAAGCTTGCTGGTTTGAAATCAGATATCGCATCAATCGATGGTCAACTTAATATTGCATACCAAGATATTGGCCGCAAATACATTGAAAACCTAATCAAAAACGATGGTGCAAACCTTGAAGCTGTATTGCAAGACACTATCGAGCGTATCGACCCATTAATTAAGCGTAAAGATGATTTAGAAGCAGAAGTTATTGCTATTGAGAAGCAACTAAAAGATCAGATTGTTATTCAGGAAAAAGCGGTTTTCCAAAAAGAATTTGATGGTGAAAAGGAGAAGCTAGAAAAAGCGCTAAAGCTTGATGTTATCTCACAAGACGAATTTGATACTAAGCTGGCTAAAGCGCGTTTGAAACTAGACAATTTCGATGAAATTCGTAAAACCAAAAAGCAGCACGAAATGGGTCTAATCAATAAAGAAGAATTAAAAGAAAAGCTAACGGCATTAGGTGCGTAATTTAGCTATCAAAAGCTTAATTGCCTCGGATTCGCCAGCGCTAATAATTTAACCGTTATATGCGCTGGCCAAATTATCCCCTAGCGAAAAGCTGCAATATCTCACATCTCGTGTACATCATTTCTAACCAATGGATTACTCAATTCGAAGACTTTTTATTGCAAGGCTTGCTTCACCACCTTCCACATCCGTTAAATCTGGTACGAAGTAAAGTGCTGAAACATGCTTGAGTATGACCCCTTTGTCTTTTGACCAAGCAGGTGTCCAATTAGGCCTGGCAAAATCACTCAAAGATACGTTGACTGTATGCCAAGTGTTTGATGCAGGTAATTTAGTTTGGTAGTGAGCATAGCTTTTATCACCTGAACCGCCATACTCCTGTTGCGATAACTTAACGATTAAAGCGTTATCACTTTTATACGTCAGTGCGATGTTGAATTGAGAGGGGAGCTGTTTTGTGGGCAAGTCGTAAATAAGTTCTACCCAAGAGTTGTTTTGTTTGTCGACTCGAGGTACGCGTTTAAACTGAATTGCAACTTGCTCTTCGTTAACAAGCGGGCCGTTCAGAATTGCTTGGCTGCCATGCGGATCGGTCGCAAAACGCCATTGTTTTGGGTTTAAGTTTGGCTGAGTATAGCTACAGCCAGAAACCGCAACAACGAGTAAAAGTGATAAAAAACGCATAGAAAAAACCTTAGAACAACGTCCCTAAAATATAATTTTTTAGTGTATTTACAAGGAGGTAATATGGCAACGGGGCTCATGTGCATTTTTGGCCAATGTTAGAAAATTTCAAGTCATCATACTTCTATGCGGCTTGCTAAAGTTATGGCTCCCATGATGAGAGATTGATTTATTGGTGTGGTTGATCTCATACTGTTTCTAATACAGGTTAGCTAGGGCCTAGCAAACAAATAAGGAATCGTATGGAAACGGAGTTTATCTCTTTTATTTTTTATCTTTTTGTATTTATTGGCGCTGTTTTCGCTCTACAAGATAGACAAAGGCTCAAGCAACTTGTCAAAAAAGTACATCAGTTACAAAATACGATAGAGCAGCAAAGTCGCCGGATCTCGACACTTGAAGGTCGTGAATGCTCAGATCAAACACATTCAGAGAATATGCTTTCTGAGTGTGGACAAAAGAATGGCGAAACAGCTGATAGCACATCATTAACAGCACAGACTGTATTGGGCGAGTCCACGGCAACAGCCAATCATACACAACCTCAGCAGCCTGAAAGTACGGTCACTATCGCAAGAGCTAAGCCTAGTAAGAGTAAACCTGCCTTTGAATTTGACTTTACTTTAGATTCTTTATTAAAAGGAAATGGACTTTTTTGGATAGGTGCCGTAGTACTAGCTCTTGGCGGCGTTTTTCTAGCTAAGTACTCTATTGAAGCCGGACTTCTTCCCCCAAGTGTGCGAGTGATACTGGGGGCCCTTTTTGGAATCAGTTTGGTTACTGCCGCTGAAGTCGTAAATCGCTACAAAGAAAAGCTAAAAATTAATACTCCATACATTTCTGCAGCGCTTGCCAGTGGTGGCGTGATCACATGCTTTGCCATGACATTGGTTGCTTTTGATTTCTATCATTTTATACCGGCTAATATGGCCTTTGTTTTACTCGCCATTATTTCATTGGCTGCGACCTCTTTGGCACTGAGATTTGGCCCAGTGCTCGCAGGTATTGGCATCGTTGGTGCGTATGTCGTGCCTGCCTTGGTATCGACGGATTCTAATAATATCGGTGCGTTACTGCTGTATATCAGCTTTGTTTCACTCTCTGCGATATGGGTTGCGGATTATGTGAAGCGCAAATGGTTGTGGTGGCAAAGTTTTGTTGGTCATTTCTTATGGTTTTGCACCGCGGTTGCGGTTGGTGGAAGCGGCGACTTTTGGGTGCTGCTGATTTTTGCGCTTATCTCTATGTACTTATATGTGTTGGTAGACGTACTGGGTTGGCGACTGACGAATTCAATGATAAGTCCTTTGCCTATCAAAGATCTATTAATGCCAAGAAAAGAGCAATTGGGGATTATACTCCCACTGTTATTTATCGCATGTGCGCTAATAATAAAAACCCAAATCGATACGCTTATTTGGGCTAATGTCTTATTTGCTAGCGTTGTTTTGTGTGCGGCTTATAGACATAGTGCATTGGATAGTTGGCCATTTTATTTGCTATTTTTTGTACTTCTCTCATTCTACTTGATGCCCAAAGTGGGCACTTACGACGACGTACTTTTTCCTTTCATCGGTAAGTATTTGTTTATCCAAGTAGCAGTGGTCATCACGATGTTATTTAGTATGATGATGATTAAGCGATATCCATCAAGACTCGCTTATTTGATGCTGTTGAACGTGGCTCCACTTGCGCTTTACGGTGTAAGCTACGCTATTTCTCCTAAAGTCACAGAAGCAATTTTGTATCCTGTATGGGCGATTGAAATGTTGGTCATCGGGCTTTTCGCTTCGTATTGTGCGATGAAAACGGATACTAATATTCAGCAGGTCACTTACCTTATTTTGGCGAATGCCATGCTGAGTTTGTGTTTTACGATGTTACTCTCGGCAAGCTCGTTGACTTTAGCGATTGCGGCACAGGTAGCGTCTATGAGTTATTTGAGCTGGAAGTACAAAGTGAGTATACCTGATTGGTTGTATAAGGCTGCACTTATTGCCGTTGTTACCCGTCTTACTTTTGCGCCTTGGCTTGCAGATTACAAGCACGAAACGATTTTAACTATACATTGGACACTTGTGGTCTATCCGCTGGTGCTGGGCATCATTTGGTTTGCTACCAAATACAACCCTTCAAAGGCCCTGAACACTTGGTTTATGGGCGTCGCAATGCATATTGTGGCGCTTCTGGTTACGACCGAAACAAGTTATCTCTTGATTGGTGACTACCCTGATTTTACTAATCTCGGTTTCCAAGAATCCGTGTTGCTTGCTTTGAATTGGCTGGTGCTTGGCGCTGTATATCTGTGGCGAGGGCAGCTCAGCGACAAGGGCAACAGACTTTATCCGCTTGCCGCGAGCTTGCTATTACTTGGAAGCGCGTTGCTCCACGCCGATATTTCGTTTGCCAATAATCCGTTTTTGGATAGGCAATATATTGGAGGCGGTGTGATTAATTGGCTACTTTTGCAGTGGTTGATACCAGCATGCGTATTTGCTGTCATGCTCCAGTTTAAGTTAATACCACCGCAATTTAAGCGTTTGGTATACGGACTGATAGCCTTGCTAGGGGTCTTGTTTATCAACGGTGAAATTCGGGCCTTATTTCATGAGGGTTTCCTTGTGCTGTCGATGCCGATGGAACAACCCGAGTTATATACCTATTCAATTGTTTGGCTATTGATTTCAACCGTATTGATTTTTGTTGCCAAGCGGATAGAGCATAAAGTGCTGATTAACGCCGGTTTTGCAGGGCTAGCCATTGTTATTTTAAAAGCCTTTGTGGTCGATATGGCAAATCTTGAAGGCTTGCTGCGCGCCTTGTCTTTTATCGGTTTAGGCTTATGCCTAGTGGGAATTGGTTGGCTGTTTCAAAAAATGCAGGATCAGCCCAGAGAGGTAAAACCAACGGCGGACTGACCCCACATTTTTACAAGCAGTAACCACCGTCAACAGTGATGTGCGCACCGCGCATTGCTGTTGACCCTTCGCCAGTTAAAAAGTCTAAGCTTGCTAGCATTTCTGTTGCTTGTAACATGCGCCCTAATGGAATCGACGACAACCCTGCATTTAGCTCGGCTATTTGTTGCTCGCTCATTCCTGCTTTATTTTGGATTTCAGTATGAGTCACCCCTGGACGCAGGTGGTTAATACGTACTCCACGGTCACTCCATTCTAAATTGAGCGTCGCTGCAAGCGCCTCAAATGCGGCTTTGCTAGCGGCATAACTTGCCGCTCCTGCAAAAGCACGCTGTACCGCAATACTTGATACATAAACAACACTACATGGATTATTCATTACAGGTAACAAGCGTTGTAATAGCATTGCAGGGCCTGTGAAGTTAATAAGCATGGTCGTATTTAAATCGCTTAGCTCATTGTCAGCAAAAGGTTTTGGATAGAATACACCTGCATTTAAAATCACCGCGTCAAGCTTAATACCTTGTGCTTTTAGCTCCTCTGGTAAGCTTTCAAAGTGGGCTGGAACGCTGCTGTCACAGAGCAGCCCTAGCACTTGTGAGGGATGGCTTGCGCATGCTAGCAGTTGGTTTTCGACCGTTGCAATTTTGTCTTTGTTTCTTCCCGTAAAAATGACTTTCCAGCCTTGGGTGAGGTAATGCTTGGCAGCTGCAAATCCAATTCCAGCGGTTGCGCCAGTGATCAAGATGGTTGGTAATGACATGGTAAATCCTTATGCGTTATACGATGGTATAAATGACATTGTAGTGATTGCAATTCGTGCTGATAAGATGATAAAAAACGAATTGATAAGTTCTCTTAGAGAAACAATGAAATGGAATTACACAAGCAATTAGAAAATTTGTATTTATTTAGGCTAGTGGCCTCTATAGGTAGTTTTCAGGGCGCTGCCGATAAAGTGCAGTTACCACGCTCGTCAGTCAGTAAGCGCATATCGCAGCTAGAGCAGCAGCTCAATGTGCGTTTATTAGAGCGCAGTACGCGTAAATTGGCACTGACCCAAAGCGGCAGCCAATTACTCAAAAGTACCGAAAAGTTACAGGAAGTATTAAGCCAGACTGAGCAGTTAAGTGAGCAGCAACGTTTAACACCAAGCGGTAAGGTAAAGATCAGCTGCTCGACCTTGATGGCTGAGCGTTATTTGCTGGCTAAACTACATGATATTTCTAAACAGTTTCCTGATATACGCTTCGAGCTGAACTTGACGGACGATATTGTTGATTTAATCGATAATCAGATAGATATTGCTATCCGAATAGGGCATTTACCTGATTCTTCATTACTTGCTAAGAAAATCGGTGAAAAATCTTTTGCTTGGTTTGCCAGTCCGGAGTATTTGGCTGTAGCCGGCACGCCTGACTCTCCCGATGCTTTATTGAGTCATCGTTGCTTGGTATTTAAAAATAAAGGCACCACCATGGACAAATGGCCATTTGTCCATCAAAACGGTCAGGTGTTCAACATCAAGCCCCATGCCGTAGCGTATTGTGATGATGCCCGTGCAATGGTGCAACTGGCGGTGTTTGGACAGGGGATTGTGATGGGAGACCCTTACTACGTTCAACAGGAATTAAACCAAGGTCAGTTGGTGCCTATTTTAACCGAATACGCACATCCTGACAGCCAACCAATTCATTTAGTGTGTTTAGGTAAACAAGGCCGCAGTAAAGCCGTACAGTGTGTATGGGAAGCATTAAGCCATAGTTTGAATAGGATGTAATTGTGGCGTCAGGTTCAATCACTTCAATATAACTGTTATTCTACGCGGCATACTGAGTAAGTGAGAGTAAAGAGATGATCAACGATAAAGATATCATTGAAACCTTGGACGAGCTGGAAGCTTTTTTGTTGCTAATTGATAACGGTGGCTTAGGGTTACAAAACGTGGCTGGTGTGGCGCTGGCAACGAACAACAGCGATGGCAGACCATTTATTGCGATTTTGGATGATAAGCACCAATTGTTGTTGGGTCGTTGGGTATCTCAAGACGTGTATGAAAACGGCAAAGACATGGTTCGTTATGGACCAAAGAAAGCACATTAATATCTTTTGAGTAGCCGCATCACTGGATTTGGGATTGGAGTGCAGGATAAACCTGCTTCCAATCCGTTTTGTCGGTGGTTATATGAAACTGCATCTGTGCTTAAGCGTTGTTTTCAATATACACGGAATCGCTTGCCATAAGCTCTATGGCGACGATTTCAGAGCGGTTCATGGTGAGCTTATATCTTTCTAACTGGATTCCCTGAGAAGATTTAAACCGCATTACCAAGTTGATTTGATAGCGACGTTCAACTGACTTTTTCGAAACCTTTTTCCCTTCAAGGCTATAAAGCTTTCCTGCACCTTTTTTTAGATAGCGTACAAACGAACTCATGTTAAAGGTGATACGTTGTTGCACTTCTTCGTAACCGGGTAAAAACTCGTCGATATGCACTTGGTTTTTACAGCAAAAATGCAGTAGATGCGCAGCTTGTTTATTTTGCTGTCGACGCTTCTTTAGTAGCTTATCAACGTCTTCTGGTAGGTCTTTTTTACGAATATGTTCCAGCCATATCGTTTGTGTACAAACGATAGCGTCCGTCACTGAGTTTTTAAACTTGTTGCGCCACTTTGGCCGGCCGCGTTGAATATGACGCCATGCCCACTGGGTTAAGTCTTCTTTGAATGTTTCTCTAAGGCCATAAATTACCCCAAGCAAAGCGATAAGGGCGACGGTGACTTCTTGAAAGTTAGAGCGGGCGTTGAGCACAATAAACATCACGAAGGCCATGATAATACCAGTAACCACACCGCGAACTAAACGCTTTAGATTGGTACTTAAGTCGATGGTTTGTTTGTTAAAAACAACGCCATATTCGATGAGTCTTTCAAGCAATTTCATTTTATTGGTAATGCGGTTTGGGTCGTCCAACGTGACTTGCGAGTTGTAGCTCTGCTCCTCGCGGTATTGGCTTTCTCGTTGACAGAAACTAACAATACAGCTTCGCTCATGACTAAAATCGCTTGACTTCGGCCCGCTGGAGAGGAGTTTCAAAAACGCTTGCTCAGTATGCCAGCTGAGGTAGTTATCTGCGTTTTGATAGTAAGGCTTAAGCTTATTATCTGGCGGCGTGTAACGCCTGAGCTTCTTCAATAGGCGTTCGGTTTCTTCCACCAATAATTGTGCGGCTGGATAAAACTCATCAGCCTCTTTTAGCTTCAATGTCTGCTTTACATCGGCATCTAGCGCAATGCGGATCTGGTAGCAAAATAGATTTAGATTAACGCGGTAATCCGTTTTTTGACCTTTGCTTTGGCTGATAAAGCGGCTACGTACCAAGGGGAGATGAAGCTGCTCCGAGTAGTATGCACTGTGGCTTTTTATATTGGCATTAAAGTAGTCTACTTCGTTCAACGTGTTGGTATTAATCCCCATATCGGTTGGGATTGAAAAATACAGGTCGAGTTGGTTTGTCTCTTTGGGAAGGAGTTGATAGTTGATTTTAAAAGATAAGCTTTCGTCTTGACTTAGTTTGGCTCTGCTCACTCGGGTATGGTGCCTCCTTGATTAACACTTTGTAATTATAACACATTAACCTGAACAAAACCGGAATAGGCCTTATAACTACTTGTTGTATCTGTTTTTATTAATTGTTTTTTGTTGTCATCTATACCACTTTTTAGCCAATAAAAAGCATAATTAACCTGAGGTTTGGATAAGGAATGTTCCAACTCATTGTTGCTAAAGCACAACTTAGTTTTCTCCTTGTCTAGCCAGAGAGTTTTAGGGAAAACACCGCTTCCGCGTCCAGCTCTCGCTAAGGTACCTACATCCTGTAGGCAAGGCGAATTTACGCACCAATAGCTGGCTATTGGAAGTGAATTCAACACAGTTAGCGCTAAAACTGGCTGCTAGAAAGGCATTAATTATCCGCAGCTCAGGTTAATTAACCATCACTGAGAAAAGCTAGAAAATAGGAGGCTTTATAACGCACCAAATCAATTAGAGACTTGGTGCGCTAGAATAAGGTTATAGGTGCACTGAATCGCCTTCATTTAAAATATACAGTGGCGTTTGGGCTTTTAGCACTTGTTGCATATGCAGTAAGCGGAAAAGCGCTGAATGTGAGGTTTTATCTCCCATTTTCCAACTAGCATTACCGTAGCCCCACGGCACCATAACCTTGCAGCCCAGCTCTTTTGCGGCAGTCAGTGCATCTTCTGGTGTGGTGTGTACTTTACGATACCAATCAGGATGTTCTTCGCTGTAGTATGAGGCAATTGGAAGTAGGCACACATCAATATCACCGTATTTTTCTTGAATATCTTTAAAGTGCGGTGAATATCCCGTATCTCCTGCAAAAAACAGGGTGTTACCTTGGTGTTCTAATATCCAGCCACCCCATAGTGCAGCGCCATGATCTTCGTATAAAAACGGCACCCAAATACGGCTGCTAAAGTGATTTGCAGGCACAAAGTGTGCGGTTACTTCACCAAGTTGTTTACTTGAATACCACTCCATTTCAGAAACTTTGTATCCATCTTCAGGAAAGTGCTCTGCAAATCCAAGCGGGGTGAGGTAATTTGGTCCAGTACCAATCGCTTCGATATCGCTCTTGTTAAAATGATCGTAATGAATGTGGGAGTACATTACTGCATTGGTTTGCTGTAACTCGGTTTGACTGAGCTGTGCAGGTTGATTGCGATTAAACCCTTCTGAGAGGCGAAATGCCCAGTTTACAGGCCAGTCAAATTGAGCCGTGACAGGGTCAAACAAAAACTGTTGTCCATCTTTGGTGTTGACTTTAAAACTCGCATGTCCGAGCCATTGGATAGCAAAACCAGTATTGAGCGAGAGAGTGGGGTTGTTGCCAACGTAAGTGCAATCTTGCATTTCGGACTGACATTGAATTTGTTGGGTGACTGGATAGCAGTTTTCTTCGCAAGTCACGGGATAATCTTTAAACTTATTGTAGATGTTGGAATATCTATCTTCATACCCTTCTACAGAGCTATGTTTTACCACGGAAGACTCAGATTTTATTCGCTCTACAACATTACTATTACTGCAGCCTGTTAATGTGATTATGACTGCCAAAGCAAGCCTTTTCATGCCCATTCCTTTTTATAATTATTAGTTATTTTTTGGAGTTTACCAATAAAAGGGGGTGGGGTGTAGCGGTGAGATATGTCTAAAGGGAAGTTGGATTAACGCATAACCCAACTTCCCTTATGGGCTAAGGACTAGGCATTACGTTCCTGGGCTTCAAACTTATATCCCGCTCCGTAAATGGAGTGGATAAAGTCGTATTTAGGCGCGATGCTTTGCAGCTTTTTACGAATATTTTTGATATGGCTATCTATGGTTCTGTCGCTAACAATGTGGCTGTCATCGTAGATGTGATCCATCAATAAGTCGCGGCTATAAATTCGGCATGGGTGTCCGTACATCGCCTTTAAGAGCATAAACTCGACATAAGTGAGTGTCGCTCTCGCGTCAAGGAAGGAGACAAACAAGCTCTCTTCGTCCAATTTAAGTTTGCTCTCTGTTTCTGACACTGTGCCACGCTCGTTTAGCGTCACGCGTCTTAAAATCGCCTTCACCCTTGCGACGACTTCTTTTGGACTATAGGGTTTACACACATAATCATCAGCACCCACTTCAAGACCAAGGAGACGGTCGATTTCTTCTACTTTGGCGGTGATCATGACAATTGGCACGTTTGAATAAGCTCTGATCCGCTTGCAAATTTCGATACCGTCAAGATTAGGCAGCATGAGGTCGAGTAGGATAAGGGCGGGTTGCTGTTGTTTAAAAGCCTCTTCAGCCAAAGCGCCATCATGAACACAATGGCTGGTATACTCGGCTTGAGCCAAATACTTACTTAAAATATCGGCAAGTTTTGGTTCATCTTCGACGATTAAAATATGTTTGTTTGGCACGGGGGAAACTCATTATCTTTTCAGTTCAATAATAATAGCGAGACCACCCAGTTCGCTCAAGTCCGCAGTGATTTTTCCGTTGTGGGCAGCAACAATACTCTGGCAAATGGCTAAACCAAGGCCAGAGCCACCCGTTTTTCTACTCCGCGCTTCCTCTACTCGATAGAGCCTATCAAATAGCTTGTTTAGCTGCTCTTGTGGTACTGAAGGTGCGCTGTCCTGCCAGTAAATTATCGTTTTATCTTGTCGTTGTATGACTTTTACATCGAGATTTCCCGGTTGTTCAGCTGAGGAGTCTGTGTAACGCAAGGTGTTTTGCAACAAGTTGTCGAATAACTGCCCAAGGCGCTGTTCGTCACATTCTAAGGTAATATGCTCGTCGCATTGCAAGGAATAAGCAAGATGGTGCTTTTCAATTTGGTGACTACTTTTCGCAAACGTGCGTGAGAGCAGGTCGTAAAGGTTTTCTTTATCCATGTTGTAAGTAAGTGCACCGCGGTCTGATAGCGATAGTTGATGTAAATCGTCCACCAGCCGAGTCAATCGTTGGATCTCTTCATTAAGGGACATAAGTTGTTCAGGATCGCTTGCGATAATGCCATCAATCATTCCCTCAAGTTCCGCGCGGATCACGGCAATCGGCGTGCGTAGCTCGTGCGAAATATCCGCTATCCATTGCTGCCTAGCTATTTGGTTCTGCGCTAATGTGTCTGCCAAACGGTTCATATCTCTGGCAAGCAAACCGAGTTCGTCTTTACTCGCGATATCGACGCGAGCATCGTAATTTCCTTGTGTCAGTGTTTTTGCATTGCGGCGCAACAACACGATTGGGTTGACCATATATTTACTAAAAGGCACGGCAATCACTAAAGTAACCAACAGTGCAACAAGCGCAATGATCATGAACTGTTTACGTTGTTGCTTTGCAAACAGTTGGTCGAAGTCATTGCGTATCAAGCCACTTTGCTCGACACCTAAGTAGGCGATAATCTGTTCGCGTTTAGGCTGCGCCAAATGGTCGCTTTGATAGACTGGGAACCACAGCGAAGTCTGCTTACTTTTCGGTGTGCCCATAATAATATTGCCTTGTGCGTCTTTGATCAGCAGGCGTTTTTTATTGTCAAAACGCGGTGGGGGGCCGTCACGTCTTCTTGGCCCTCCGTCGCCTCTTTCACGATGCCTTGGTGGTGGACGAGAATGTTGCCTGTCTCGTGGGCGCTCATCCTCAGAAAGACCATAGAAGCTACGTACTATGCTGTCCCAATCCTCTGAACCTCGATACACCCAGTCCAAAGAACCATGGCGTGCGTAAGTCTCAGCAACTTGCGTTACCACATTTTTGAGCTGTGCCCGAGAGGTATTTTCAAGATAGGCCGTAAAGCTCTTTTCAAACGCTAATTTATTGGCGATATAGATAGCCAGCACCAATGTGGTGTTGGCTATCAAAATTATCAGCAATAGTTTGACGCGAATGGTCATTTTCATGGTTGTTGTTATTCCACCGGTTAACGTTGTGCATGCAAGCGTAAATTATCAGGGTCTGGTGTGCGACGGTTTGGCACCCATCTTCTTACGCACTGTTGGTCTTTTGCACACTTGTCTGTCAAGGCATGTAAAAACGCAACGAGATCCTGCTTTTGTTGTGGCGCTAAATTGGCGGCAACAAAGGGAGATTGGCGCAGTAACGTTAACGCCGCTTCACTATTTTCTCTCGCTTGTAGGTTTAGTGTGTCACACTGAGCGGTTAAGGAAAACTGCTTTAATCCACAAGCACCACCACGTTGAAAAAATTGCTCGACGGTTTGCTCAGGGTTTGAGTAATGATTGACCACCTGTTCTAACGACTCGTAGGCTCCTGCGTGACCATATGGCGCAGTCAGAGCAACATTGATTAAGCTTGGGACTCTAAACGCAAATTGGTTGCGAGGCGAGGGGTCAATTGCAGCGCGTCCGATATCGGCCTGATTATCTTGTGTACCAATACCATACTGTGGAAAGGCGAGGTTAAAGAAACCATCGTTAGTGAAACGTTCACCACTGTGGCACCCAACACATCCTGCACCGCCTTCAGCTACTGGAGTAAAAAAGAGTTTAGCACCACGTTTTTGTTGATCGTTAAGTGCGCCACGGTCACCACGGGCATAGCGATGCCAATCGGTATCCACCATCACAAATGACGCTTGATACTGGCCGAGCGCAAAGGCAATACTATCAAAGGTAATTAAGGTTTGCGCGTCAGCTTGTGAGTTGAATGCTTCTCTAAAGGCTTGAAGCCAATCATTAGTGGCCAAGCCTCCTGCCTCTTCACCGTAATCGCCAATACGCTGGGC
Organism: Pseudoalteromonas sp. OANN1; assembly: GCF_024124685.1. NCBI lineage: Bacteria > Pseudomonadati > Pseudomonadota > Gammaproteobacteria > Alteromonadales > Pseudoalteromonadaceae > Pseudoalteromonas > Pseudoalteromonas sp. OANN1. Next base: position 99,309 of record NZ_JAMXSE010000011.1, on the reverse strand, counting down.
TAAGTGTGAGCGAACTTGTTCATTGGTTTCGGCACTTTCGAAAGCCTCTCCACGCATTTCTTCACTAGAGGTGACAGGAAAGCGAGACAGGGTTGCAACTAGTGAATCTGCCGCGTTTACATCTGGTTGGTTAAACCCTGAATCAGGCGTACTGATAAAACTGCTTTCATTGCCTTGGTCGTCAGTGATAGTCACACGTTGAACACGGCCGTCCCAAAATAAAGCGTTGTTGGCAAATCCGGTATTAAAAATGGTGGGAGAATTACGTGGAATATTGATGTCATCGTTAACTGCTTGACGACCTGGGCCTATCACATCACTTTCTACTGCGTTTGTACCTATTGGCAACGAAAGGTCATCGGCACCACCGAGCCTTGGATCGTGACAGCTCGCACAGGCGACTGATTTTTCTCCCCCAAGGGCTTTGCTAAAAAATAACTGCATGCCGAGCTGAGCAATGGGATCTGAGATCCTCGGCAGTTGTTGCGCACCCGCAACTCTGCCAGTAATACCGCGAGCAGTAATAATTTCTGAGAGTTCATCATCCAGTGCCGAGTTCGGTTGTGGCTGGCCTGGAGGCGGAGGTGGTAGAGGTTTATGTTGTGCAGCTATTGGTAAACTTGCCACCGCGGTAACAAGTGCTATTGCACGTAGAAAGTTCGCGTTGTTCATCGTTATTCCAAACCTTATTGTGATTCGAGTTTTAAAATTGGCAGGCAAAAGTGCAGAGAATGTGAAAATTGAATTTTTTATATTTTGAGTTTTGGTGACTACCAATTACTTCCTAGTTGACAGAGGTAATGAAAATGTTAACATTTACCTTTGTTTGGAACGTTCTTTTTTTTGGGGCTAGAGCTGAACGCTATTGTTCTCTATTTAGCTGTTATCAAATTTTCCTGTCATATAAAAATTATTTAAAAGTCTATTGCCAGTATTAGGCATAACAAAGAAGTAGAAATTTAATAACTAAAAGGAATCATTTAATGAAAGCAAAATTTTCGAGATTTATTTTTGGAACGTTACTGGTTTTGGCAGGGTTCCAAACTTGTGCCAAGCCTAATAATTTGTATCTACCCGAACAATCAAATCAAAACAATATAACGAATATAGAGCCTATCTATGTGGGTGGAGCAAGGTATGAATTGCTTAATTACTTCTTCGAGCCAATCCATGCGACTCGATACGAAAAATATGGAAGTGAGGGTAAATATAGGTTAGTGAAGTATATTGTGGGTTATGAAATGACGATACCGGTTGATGGTGATTTTGGTCAGGAGCTAATTTTTGATGTTTCAGGGTATGCGAGTAAAGACGCTAAGCTTAGCGTATCTTGCGGCAGTTTTTCAGGGAGTGATTTTGGTACTAGGTACTATATTACGAAGCGGATCAGCACTGGCGGGAGTTGTAAAACAATGAAGGTTCGGTTGGATGGACCTGAGCAGTATGGCTTTGGTATGACAATCTCAATTCTAAATCAACTCAGCTTTTAGATCGGCATGCCAATATAGTTCAATTTGACCCTTAGAGTAGGAATAAAGAGTTTTATTCCTACTCTGGTAATTGGTACATCATCGAATTAGTTGATATTGACTACTTAGCTGCTAACGAAGAATTAACGTGAGTCATTTCTTTTAAACGATATTTCGCTGATGCAAGAGGTACTGTGAAGCGCCTTATAGAACTCGGGAAGGCTGATAGAAACATCGGTTCAACAGCGCTAATATCAAATGCGTATGCTGGTGCATTGTCATATTCGCCGAATAAGGCGGTAACCTGAGAAAAAGATGTAGGTACAAGCTTGTATGGCGCTAGCGAACGCGGTAAATCAAGTTGATATTGATATGCTTTCACCAGTTGTAATGCGTGATCAAAGTGGCAAATATTCCAACTTTGATTTTCATTGTTTAGCTGTAAAGCCCACACCCCATTTTTATCGGTAGCAACAGTGTATGGGTTTTCACAAGGCGCAGGTAGTGACTGTGTGTTACTGCGTTGCCAAGTACCCTGGTGATTCAAACAGAGATTCTCTTTGCTATTAAGCGTCACGACTCGTGTGCTGAGTCTTGCTTTACAAGCATCTTCCACAGGTAACCAATAGGCGGGTTTGGTGGTGGAAAGTACCATAAATCCGACAGGTCTTTCTGGGTCGTGCGAGGTCCATCCAATAAAATAATCATTGTCTACGCGCCACTGATCATAGCTTAACCGACCTCGTTGATATTTAGTAGCTAAAGGCAAAGCGCCTTGTCGGTCAGCAAACTGGCAATGGATGGTGTCACTCTTAAGTTTACAGGCTGACTGAACCCTATCGAAATTGAGAGGTATTGCAGCATCTGGATAGTTTGGTGGAATAAAACGCGTGTGCGGCAACGATGTTGGCTTTAACTCATTATTGTCTGATTGTTCAAAGCGGCACTCTGGCCGCTCAGTAGAGGGTGCTAAGGCTACTTTATCGCTAGACATAGCGAGCTCGCAGCTTAATAAATCAAAGCTTGCCGAAATGCTAAAGATAGCGAGATAAATTAGCCAAGCGATATTCGTCATTACTTTCCTAATTCAAAATGAAAGTCGGTAACCTGTAACGATTTAACTTGAGGCACGAAATAGCTAGTATCGTAGATATTGCTGTAGTCATGCCAAGCTTCACCTTCACTATCAAGCTCGTTATCATTAGGAGCAAGCCAAGGTTCTAAAGGTTCAGTTAAGAAGCTGACATGTAGGTGATTCTTATGATTTGATTTAACATCTGTAACGCCTTTCAAATTATCGGCAAAGATAATTTTAGTTGCGCCTAATTGTACCAAAGCGTCAACTATAGTCTGTGTGGCTTGGCGATGGTAGTGTGCGTCACCAACGCTAACCGGGCCTGATGATGTTCCTATCGGACGAATATCTACTGTACCACCAAACTTGTGCGTAAAATGAGGAGGATTTATTCCACCCCAGCGCATGGTTGCTCCCGTTATTGTGAGATAATTTGGCATCCCGATAGGTTTGTTTTGTACGTTTTTCCAAGCTTGTCCTAAATTTTGTAAAGCACTTAGCAAGTCTGGGTGTAAGTGGCGGCCAACTAAACCTGCTGTAGTAAGCCCCTCACTTGCGCGGTCTGGAATGTTGACTAAGCCTGTTACTGCGCATTTTACAATTAGCTGAGCCTGCAAGTTACCAGTTGAGGCTGTTAACTTATCAGAACCTGGCTGTTGTTCATTACCGCAGCTATGGAAGTTATTTACGGTAACTTTCACTTGGCCATTAGCATCGGTCACTAGGCTTGAAGCTTCGTAAGGAGCACGTAATCGGAACAGCCCTTGGTCTATTCTTTGAATTACCGTTGCTCTTGAACCACTCGGAAAGCGGTTTGCCATGGTATTTTTATCTCGCCAACTTGATGTGGTGAGCGTGTTATAAGTTGAATTTATAGTAATGGTTTTACCAACGGCCGGTCTGCCATCAGAATAGGTTAATGTTAATGTCCAAAGCGCGCTGTTGCCATTTTTTGGGTACAAAGTGACTTCACTGGTATTTTCAAACCATTGCTGACCAAAATAAGCCTTTCCATTCGGTGTTGTAATGAGGCCGTCATAATCAAGGTTAGTGTTGATCGAAAGGGTTGGTTGAGGTGTCTTGGCGGATAAGTGGGCACAAAATCCCAAGGCAACACAGATTAGTGCATTTCTTCTGTTCATCGTTAATCTCCTTTTATTAATCGATATGAACGTGATTACTGCGTTAAATTTGCTTTGTTTTAAGAAAACACCCAGCGAGACAAAAGTAATGATAGTAAAGCTATCGCTTTTGATGAATAAACTAGCAGTACACTCCTTGTGGTGAATCCAAGATAGACTAGTATAAATTTTGTTAAATACAAGTGAGCTTTTTGTGTTTTTGATTTGGGTTTACATCTAAGCTTATTGAAATAGTGATCGACTCAGCTATCTTTAATTGAGGTATGGAATTTAGGTTGTACTCCCATGTCTAAGAGTAGACGTCAATTTCTTGAAGCTTCACTAGCGGCATGTTTGAGTGCTTCATTTCCGGTAAGCCAAGTACTTGCACTAAATTTATTCTCAGAAGATGAACGAGAACAAGAAATGGCTAAGCGCAGTGCTGCCCTCCATATTTTAAGATTAGCTTCCCCATACCCTGCGGATCAAAGTGACTTTATCCCGCACATGCATCAAGTGCTTAAGGAGAATGTTGAGTCTATGACTCGCGGTAAAATCTATGTTGATGTTCACCATAGTGGCGCGCTTGGAAGTGGCCGCGAGTTAATGGCGGCAGTGACTCGGGGACATGTGGAGGCCGCACTTATCTCTGTGTCAAATCTGTCTCGGGCGTTACCTGTGCTAGATATCCTTAATATCCCATTTTGGGCGAGCTCAAATCGCGCGTTTCTCAATCTAATTTGTTCGCCACAATGGCAGTCACTTGTTATTAAGCCTATTAGTGAACAAGGAAAACTGAATATCTTAATGCATCATCTCGTTGGAGGTCGCACCCTAACAAGCACAAAGCAGTTCAACCGCTTGATTAATTTGCCTGAAAAACTTAAAGGAGTAGTGCTAAGAGTACCTGCTTCTAAGGTTTTGAGTCATTTTTACAGTATGACGTCGGCAAATGTTATTGATGTGCCTTGGGCACAAGTGGCCAAAATGGCAAGAACAGAACATATAGAGGTTATTGACCCTAGCGTTGTTGGCTTGTTTTCAGGTCCTGATCTGCTAAAAAACGAGATAGGGCAGATAGCTTTACTCGAAAGTGTTCCCGATGCTTGGGTGACCGTTGCAAATCAGCATTGGTTAGATGGTTTACCGCTGCGCTTAAAAGGGGAAATCGAGGACGCGGGTAAGCAAACATTTCATACTCATATTGCGCAGATAGAGCAACTGCAAAAACACTGTGAGCGCGAGCTCATGGCCTTGGGCGCAAAGCTGCACCCTTTAAGTGTGGACGAAAAGCGCGAATGGCAATTAAGGTTTGGTCACCACAATGCACAGTGGAATAAGGTAAAGCGAGAGCTCCTCGGCAGTACTCGCGCATTTCAACAGCTGGTAAATGCAACAGAAAAAGAGTTTACTCAATAACCCAGGTTGAAAGTAACAACTGGCCTTCTCGCTATTGTTATCGTGCGTTATGTTTGATTCTTTTTTGATACTTTTTCTTTATTATGAAATGGCAAAATACCACAGTAAATAACAATTACCGTAGTTCAACGAAGTCAACCGGAGCGTAGCTGTGAAAATATCCGTAGTAGAAAATCCTGAGCAACAATTTGTCGATTTTTTAAGTAGTAAAATTAGCGAGTTTAACTGGGCGAATTGGGAGGTCACAGAGCGCCTTCCATTGGCGGTTGAAGTAAAGGATGAGTCTGGAGAGGTTGTTGCAGGTGCAGCCGCGCGTACTTTTGGTAACTGGTTGTTGCTAGATACTTTGTGGGTTTCTGAGACACTTAGAGGTCAAAATATCGGCTCACAGATACTAGAAAGCCTAGAAGCGGCAGCCAAACAAAGAGGGTGCGTGAAATGCTTACTCGATACCTTAAATTTTCAGGCAATGCCGTTTTATGAAAAGCATGGCTACGAGACTCAATGGATCCAAGAGCATTACCCTAAAGATGGCTGTAAGTATTTTATGGTAAAGGTGTTATAACAAGTTTTCTGTGGAGAGAGTGGTTGAGTGGAGATAATCTCGGCCGCCGATACGTGGGTGAATGTGCCAAGGCATTTTTAAGTAATAATGTTAGCTAAACTTCAGAATCCCACTAGGCCTAGGGGGGACAGTTTTTAATTCAATTGCGAATATAGGACGCTCAGCTATTGAGCGCACGCACGGGATTACCTACAATACAGCATGCTTAAATAATTGAAGAAAAACGATGACAGATTCAACTGAAAAACCAGCACTACCAGATAGACTTTCAATCAACCCTCGCAGCCCACATTATGCTAAAGAAGTGCTAGAACACCATATTGGCATCCGTTTTAACGGAAAAGAGCGCACGGATGTTGAAGAGTACTGCATCAGCGAAGGCTGGATTAAGGTAGCATCACCAAAGGCATTAGACCGTCGTGGTCAGCCTTTGCTACTGAAGTCAAAAGGGACTGTTGAAGCTTACTACTGCTAGGCTTAACAAACAAAGATACAAAAATGCCGGACTTTATCCGGCATTTTTTACATCAATTATATTACCACTCAATTAATGTGCTGAAGTTAACCAGCTCAGAAATTGACGTGCTTCGCCGCCATTGGCGAATTGTGTGATCTTACGGCCTGTGCCGTCAGCAAAGATCACTTTAGATTTGTTCACCGAAATTGAGCGAATTGGTTGCTCAACACGGATCTCTGTTCCGTTATATGTATATGACATAATAAAACTCACTTTTATAATGCACAGCAAATTAGCTGATGCTTTTGATAGTAGATGAGCTTCATTACAGTTTAGCGAACAGAAGACACTGTCCTCGCAACGACCCGAGACGGGTATGACAGCTTATACCAATTTTCGTAATTGGCTTGATTTCGCCTGACTATATTAAGCTCTACTTGTATTTTTTATGCGGACTTACTGGATCAAGGCAAGGAGGCATTACTTGAGGTTTGCTTTATTTTGAGAGGAAGTTAAAGCAAGAGAGGGATAATATAGAATTGCATTTTTTAAAGCAAGCTTTTTATGTCGATGTAGCGGTAAATATTCTCAACACTTAGCCAAATAAAGCACCTAAGTTTGCCCCGAGGCGTTAAACCCCGAGACATAGTTACTCTATTAGCACAGCGTTTGTTCGACTGACTGCTTGCCGTTAAATAGCTCAAATGTTAGGTTCTGAGGATGTTGAGTGGCAAGGTAAGCTAGCGCGTCTGCGACATTCTCTCGACTTATTACGGCATCTTCTCTATTTGCAGGGCGTGAAGTGGAGAACCCGCCGGTTGCAGGCTCATTTTGTAACGCACCCGGTCGGACGATGGTGTAGTTTACAATACTTTTCTGTAGGTGTTGATCGGCCATGTGTTTGGCTACCAAGTACGGTTTAATTCCACTTTCAATGTTATCAGGATCATCGGCGCCAATAGAGCTGACCATAATAAAATGCTTAACGTTTGCTTTCACAGCATAGTTAATGGCTTTAATGGCGGCCCACAAATCAATAAGTAGGGTTTTATCCGCACCAGTCTCTCCACCAGAACCTGCACTAAATATTACCTGCTCGACGTTGTTAAAGGCTGAGCTAAAATCGCCTTCAAGGTCTTGCTCAATGATAGTAAGTTGCTCAGACTGAAGATCTACTAGTTTGCTTTTATTGCGCACTAACGCCACGACATCATGGCCTTGTTTCAGCATTTTCTTTGTCGTCATTTTTCCAATTTGACCACTGGCACCAATAATTAAGGTCTTCATAGATAAACTCCTTTAAAGTGTTTGCTTAATTAAGACCTTGGGGTCATGGTGTAGATTTAAACCCCTGTGGTGTGAAATAAGTTATAAATAGGCGAGTAATTGCTGGGATAATCTAAAGTCATGGTGGTCAGGGAAAAGTCGACCACCATAGAGAGGGGAGAGTGACCTGTTACTTTGTTACTTTGCGGGCTCTAAAGTTACGGCCTTTCATTTTCCCTTCTGAGATTGTTTTAAGCGCCACGTTGGCAATACTGCGCTCAACCGCAACGTATGATGACATCGCGGTGACCTTTATTTTGCCGATTTGGTCACCTTTTAACGCTTGATTTGAGGTCAGTGCTCCTAAGATATCACCCGGTCTTAATTTCGCTTTCTTACCGCCGTCGATTTGAATGGTTACCATCGGCGCACGGTTAATTTTGTTATTTAACACTTGGTCGCTTGGCAGGGCATTGGGCTCAATTGTCTTGCCTAAATAGTCTTCGAGGGCATTTACTTTATGCGATTCTTTATAACTCATTAAAGAGCATGCCACGCCTTTATTACCTGCACGTCCGGTTCTGCCAACGCGGTGAACATGCACTTCTGGGTCATGGGCGATATGATAGTTGATCACCATATCTACGTGATCGACGTCGATACCCCGGGCGGCGACATCCGTTGCCAATAAAATGGTGACGCTCTTATTCGCAAAACGAACCAATGTGCGGTCACGGTCTTTTTGTTCTAAGTCACCGTGAAGTGCAGCCGCATCAAAACCTAGGCTATATAGGCTGTCGCATACGTTCTGGCATTCTGCCTTGGTGTTGCAGAAGATAACCGCTGAGTTTGGTTGAAATTGCATTAACAGCTTTTGTACCGCAGGCAATCTCGCGTCGTTATTGTCGACTTCGTAAAAGTACTGTTCAATTGAGCTATCGTCATGGGTTGCTTCAACCGTGACTTTGGTTGCATCTTTCATGATGTGCTGCGCGAGCTGCTCTATTTTTGGTGGGTAAGTTGCACTAAATAGCAGATTTTGGCGTGCTGTAGGGCAGTGATCTATGATGCACTGTAGTGACTCTTCAAAACCCATCTCCAACATGCGATCCGCTTCATCCAGTACAAAGGTATTCACTTCATCTAGCGACAAACGGCCTTTGCGCAGGTGCTCTTCAATACGCCCTGGCGTGCCCACAATGATGTGCGCACCGTGTTCAAGAGAGCCAATTTGTGGACCCATAGGCGCGCCACCGCACAGCGCTAACACTTTGATGTTATGAACAGCACGGGCAAGCTTGCGAATTTCAACCGCCACCTGATCGGCAAGCTCTCGAGTTGGGCATACCACAAGCGCCTGCACACGAAAGCGTTTTACATTTAAATTATGCAATAGTCCTAAAGAGAAAGCGGCGGTTTTACCTGAGCCTGTTTTACCTTGGCCAATGACATCTTTACCCGCCAAGATAAGCGGTAAGGTTTGTGCTTGAATGTCAGTCATGGTGTGATACCCCAATGACGCGAGGTTATCGAGTAAGGCGCTGGAAAGTGAGGTACTTGAAAAAAGTGGCTGAGTCAAAGTCGCTGTCTCTGTAGTTCTAAAACAGCAATTATAACATGGCTCGAACGGATAGCGCGTGTAAGGCCGTGATAAAATTTTTTATCACGGCCAAGTGCGTTAAAAAATAATCTTAAACATTTCCCATGAACAGGGATAAGTGGCATTACAGCCAATGACGGTAGGATGCACATTGGCTCCCGCGCCACCATTACCTGCGGCTTGGATATAGTGACCATTGATTGACTTAAGCGCCACTTTATCGCCATTTTGGATCAATGCGCCAGGGTTATTCGGCAGCTCAATCGTGAAGGTTTCCCAAATAGAAGCCACTGTTCGATTAGCATTTAACTCAGCGCCCCCACCTTGCTCTGCAACAAAGTAATAGCCAGTGGCTGTTTGAATGTGAATGGTGTCGCCATCAAACAGGTTACCGCCGTTGACATCGATAAGATTAAACCGTTCCCAAGGGCCAATCGCAATACGATTGGCGTTTACTGTATTACCGCCATTGTTTTCTGCAACGAAGTAATATTGTCCGCCCGTTTCAAACGATACATTAGTAAAAATCGTCGGGCCACATGGGGCTGTAGTGAAGGTTAGGTCTTCCCCTTGAATGGTGGTGCGAGGTGGCTTTGGATCTCCTCGAAAACGGAAATGATATTCGCTGCCGCACTCTAGGTTCGCTATTTGTGCGCTAACCGGGCCATTCACACCAGCCGGTGTTGCGAGTACGCTGTAGCCGTAGTTAGTGGTTGGGCCATAATCAAACGTTTCTCCACTTAAACCAATAGTAGAGGTGGAATAGCCGTTTAATTGAGCGGAGGTTTCTGTGATATTGCTCGCAGCTTGGGTCACATATTGCGTACCAGCGTGCGCTAAAAATGTACTACCAAACAATGTGAACAGTATCAATTTCAAGATATTCATTGTCTAGCTCCTTTGACGAAAAAAGGCTGTTACGATTAACAGCCTTTTTAGCTTAGGAGAAGGTGTTGCAAATGCTATTACACCTGCTTACACCATTAATTGCCAGAAGTGGGCTTCTGACGTGGTGTACGTTTTTCTCCAGAGTGTTGGCTCTTTGGCTTGTTTGCAGGTGATGATGGGCGACGTCTGCGGTTGCTATTGTTGTTACCAGCAGGCTTGCCGTTGCCACTTGGCCTATTGTTGCGAGGACCTGAATTTTGCTTAGGTTTGTTTTTCGGCTGAGCAGAAGGTGCTTGTTCAGCGTCTGCCGCCTTTGGCTTTTTCGGTTTCTTTGGTTTTTTCGGTTTGATTGGGCGCGTATCTAACTTTGACTCAGGTACGGCAAGTTGCGGTTCAAACCCAGGCTCCACTTTACGTGGCACCAACTGTTGAATTAATCGCTCAATGCCAAATAAGTCGCTTGCGGTCTCTTGGGTAACAAACGAGATAGCTTCACCTGTCGCACCAGCACGGCCTGTTCTGCCGATACGGTGAACATAATCTTCGTAAACATTTGGCAGGTCAAAGTTCACGACATGAGGCAGCTCTTGAATATCCAAGCCCCTTGCCACAATATCAGTAGCAACAAGTACACGTACTTCACCATTTTTAAAGCCAGCAAGGGCTTTCATGCGAGCGCTTTGGCTTTTATTACCATGGATTGCTGCGGCATTGATCTTGTCTTTTTCTAGATCCTTAACCAAGCGGTTGGCACCGTGTTTTGTGCGGGTGAATACCAACACTTGTTGCCAATCATGCGTTTGCACTAAATGCTTGAGTAAGCTCGTACGTTTACTTTTGTCTACCGGGTATACCCATTGAGTCACGCTTTTTGCTGTGCTGTTTGCTGGTGCCACAGAAATCTCTACTGGATCATGAATTAGCCCTTTTGCCAATGCTCTAATCTCTTCAGAGAAAGTGGCAGAGAACATCAAGTTTTGTCTGCAGCTTGGCAATACTTTGATGATGCGCTTGATATCGTGAATAAAGCCCATGTCTAGCATACGGTCGGCTTCATCCAATACCAATACTTCAAGGTCATCAAATTTGACAGCATTCTGCTGGTAAAGGTCGAGTAATCGCCCAGGTGTTGCCACTAAAACATCAATGCCTTTACGCAGCTTCATCATTTGCGGATTGATCTTCACACCGCCGTAAACAACTTCAGAGCTGATAGGCAGGTGTTTACTGTAAAGCGCAACACTTTGCCATACTTGGTCAGCAAGCTCTCTGGTCGGCGTTAGAATTAACGCGCGTACATTGTTCGCACGAGGCTTAGTACCAGCAATCAGCTTTTGCAACAAAGGTAATGTAAAGCCCGCTGTTTTACCTGTTCCCGTTTGCGCCGCAGCCATCACGTCTCTGCCTTCTAAAATAGCAGGAATGGCTTGCTCTTGAATCGGAGTCGGTTTGTCGTAACCTTGTTCGACAACGGCTTGATTTATTTCTGGGGCTAAACCTAGGTGGCTAAAGCTCATGATTTTGTACTCTGTATTGGGCGGCGGGCAAGAGTACAGTATTTACTCCGCTTAAGCAATTTCGCCGTGTTGTTAAATTGCCTCAAGTTAAATAACGATAGGCGGGTAGATAACAAAGCATAGCGTAAACATCAGGGTTACAATCAAAATAAATGAAAGGAAACGTTCGTACTGCAGGTCTATTGATGGCATTAGTTATTCACGACCAGTTTGCGCTGTATATAAGTCACTAATTCGGCAAACTGGCTTAACTTTAGGAGCCGTTTTGTGAAATACACATCTGTATCCTTGTTAGAAAAGGGGTTTTATGTTGCGAGCCTTGTAGTTGCGTTGTTACTTTCACCATTAACACAAGCGCAAACCGAGCAAGTCACCGCCCAGCAATTTGTTGATTTGCAACAAGGGCAAAACCACTTCCCTGGGTTTCGCCGGGCACACGCAAAAGGGATTTGTGTGTCAGGAGAATTTAAATCGAATGGACGGCTATCTCAGTATTCAAACGCAACCGTTTTTAAAGCCGGTACGCATCCATTTGTTGGTCGATTGTCCATTGCCGGAAATAACCCGCACGCCGCTGAATTAACTGCACCGGTAAGGAGTTTCGCGCTGAGCTTCGTAACCGGTGCTGAGCGTTGGAATATTGCGATGAATACGCCTCCAGTGATGGCGGTAACAAATCCGCATGATTTTTATCAGCAAATTGTTGCTCTGAAGCAGGGCAAAGAGGCAGTAAAAGACTTTTTTGCTAAGCATCCAGAGAGTGCGGATTTTTTGGCATGGAAAGCGAGTTACACGCCAAGCCCGAGCTTTGCCCTTGAGACTTATCATAGTATTAATGCATTTTATTTGGTTGATGAAAAAGCGCAGCGTCAGGCTATTCGCTGGAAAATGCTGCCATTAGATGAAGAAAGTAAAAATCCTTACACTGGCAAAGACGCGCTACAGCAAGAATTTGCAACTCGATTAGAGAAAGGAGCTGTACGCTTCAATTGGCAGTTTATATTTGCCAAGCAAGAAGATGATGAAAATAATCCAGCCAAACTTTGGCCCAGTAACCGCGCAAAGGTAGATGCTGGAGAGATCTTCATAACGCATTGGCAACCGCAACTATCGGGTAACTGCCATGCGCTCAATTTTGATCCCTTGATATTACCTAGCGGTGTTATTGCAACCGAAGATCCAATTCTAAGAGCGCGCTCTGCTGCCTATGCAGAGTCCTATCGCCGTAGGGCTAAGGAGCAATTGATGGGCGCACTTGAGGAGACAGTGAATGACTGATCAAACAACACGATTTAATCTTGCGATGAGAGTGCTTCACTGGTCTATGGCATTACTTATCTTTGCTATGATTTTTGCTGGCCTTACGATGGTACGTGCGCTTGAACCTTGGCAGCTTACTTTACTGGGGTTACATAAAGCATTTGGTATGCTGGCACTTTTGCTACTTTTATTGCGCTTTCTTATTAGAATAAAGTCACCTACACCCAGCTTGCCATCTGGGATGTCGACAATACAGGTCAAACTGGCCAAACTCAGCCACTGGCTGCTTTACGTATTGATGTTAATTATACCGACTAGCGGCCTGTTGATGCAGTATTATGCTGCGCGACCAATTGTGGTGCTCGACTTATTCACCATTCCAGCCGCGATGGTGCCTCACATCGAGTACTTCGCCGTGTTTCGCGAAGGGCATGGTTTAGCGGTATTGCTACTGATTGCAGTACTTGCAGTTCATATCGGGGCGGCGCTTTACCATCACTTTATAAGAAAAGATGGCGTGCTAAAAAGCATGTTGTAATCGACAAAGAGTCATTGTAAGTAAAAACAGTTAAATAACCGCGCCCTAACACTCTGGTGTCATATAGGTGTCGAAATAGCTCATGCTGCACGCGACTTGTTTAATGGCGGTATAGCTTTGCTCCATCGCCGCTCTTAGTAAGTTTTTATAATCGCTTCCTTTGATACTACTAACCATACAGGTTGCGCCAAAGTCTAGAAGCGCAAAATAAATAACGAGATGTAAAAACTCTCGAATATCTCGTATGTGCCATTTAAAATTGAGCGCTTTTAATACGTTAGCTAGGTGCGATTTGTTCTTAGCGAGCCAATCAATGGCTTGGATAATTCACAGCTAGCCTGTTGCAGGCGATTTGCATGTTGAAATGACAATGTTTGATTGGTAGGTTACTAAAAATAATAAATAAAGTTAGCTTGAATGTTGTTGTTTTTTACTTGTTGATAAGTGAGATATTCAAAAATTCACGCTAATGAGCTATTAGGTACTCAAAGGAATGCAGAGATGCTCTACAAAATAGAAGAACAAGCCGAAGCTTTTGAAAAGTTAGAGCCTGTAGAGTTCAAAGACTTTTCTAGTTTTGGAAAACTTGAGAAAGATCTAGAAAACTTAATTGCAAATAGCATCTTAGATGTGTTGTTTGAAGATGCTAGATTGATGCCTGTGTTTCAGGAAAGACAATGGCAAGCGGAAGCTGATATATATGCACTTAATGAAAATGGTGAATTAGTTATATTTGAATTAAAGCGTGCATCAGTTGGGAAAGATGCCGTCCATCAAGCACTAAGATATGCGCAAGACGCTGGTCAATGGAGCTACCAAAAGTTAGAACAAAAGTTCAAAGAATATAGCAAAAGCGAAATGTCGCTAGTTGAAGCTCACAGAGAGGCTTTTAGTCTTGAGCATGAATTAGATCCAAAAGAAATAAATAATAAACAACACCTATTAGTTATCGGTAGTGCAGCCGATGAATCATTAGTATCTTCCATCGATTACTGGAAGAAAAATGGTATATCTATTGATTTCCTACCATATCGAGTTTATGAACTTGCTGGAGAAAAGTACTTTGAATTCTTTGCGCTTCCATATGATAAGCACAAGAATCCAAGTGATGTAAAAGGTGTATTATTTGATACAAATCGTAGTTGGGATGAGAATTCTATTTGGTCGATGATGGATAATAGCCGTCTTGAGGCATATGGTGATGCGAAGAGGTTTGTTCACCATGTTCATGTAGGAGATATTGTTTTCTTCTCGCACAAATGGTGTGGCTTAATAGCTGCAGCAAAAGTAAAAGGAGAGGTTAAAGCTCCAGACAGTGAAACTTTGTATCGAGATGTAGAGTTTTTGACTCCTATTCCGAACCGGAAAGATAACAAACTGTTGGCTATGCCTTTTTCAGAAGTTAGCTCAAAAACAGGTAAAAGTTTCTTTTGGGCTAGAACTATAAAGGTCCCTTATCTAACAAAAAATGAAGCACTTGAGTTAGTCGAGGAGCTTAACAATTACTTACATCGCACATAATAAGTCAAGGCTGCCGGACTGCTTCGCTGCCGCAGCTTAACGCGTTAGGCATACAAAAGAGAGAGATATGCAAAAACTAAGCTTTGCGTTAATGTTGATAGCTGTATCGTTTTCAAGTGTAGCTGGGAACGAATTTACACCTGAACAATTAATTGAAAAGGGTAAGGCGTTTGTCCAAGCTAAAAATGCGCGCCAGCAACCGAGTAGTAAGATTGAGGATATTGAAAATTATTTATCTTTGTTGTCAGACAGCTTTATTGACGAACACGTTAAATACAATTTCACTTATACCGATAAATCAAAACTCCGGCAAGATATGATCGGAAAGCTTAAAGATGAAGTCATTAACAGTAGTATTACTATCAATGAGGTTATGACTGGCTCAAATGTCATTTTTATCAAAATGACGGAGTCTGGTAAGGTAAAGCCAGCGCATCTAGACAAAATCATTGAATACAATAAAACCAACATTGTCTCATTGGAATTCGATAAATCCGGTTTAATTAAGCGTATACGAAGGCATCATGGTTAAAAGTGTGCCTTTGAGCAAGGCATTGGTTAGGAAGTTATGCGTAAGTTTTTATATGTTGATTTTTTGTTTCTCCGCTGCCAGTATAGTCGTTAGCTAGTTTCCATTTTGGAAACTTTAAACAATGATCATTAAGGAAATAAAATGAAACTGAGCCTTAAGAAAAGAAACATGAAAGTACTCAATAAAGACAATAGCCAAGTTGTTAAAAATGCCACCGCGCAAATTGCCGGTGGTTACAATCGAGGTTATACAGACTTTTATTTTTGTGGAACAACACATTGTCCATCTGCGTACCCAGAGTGCGAAACGATGGGGTGTAACGCGTAACCTTTTTCCGTAGTCAGCGATTACTCATCAATTCATAGGTTTCTTCTGGATCTCAAACCTGTGAATTGTAATTCATTACATTCCTATTTGATCAAACACCTTCCAAAGTACCTTTGCGTTTATTTGCTACAACACCGTAAAAATCACGACAAGCAGAGATTGACTCTCTAGGTGCTTTAAATACACGCCACTTTTTTATGTTGGGCTTTGTATCGAACACTCTTTTTGTCGTATGGCTTTTAACGTTTTACTCTTTTTTATGGTTATGTTATATTGTATCAAATTAATGCAGGCATGACGAAGGAGAAAGCGTGAACGCAAAAGTACAGTCGTTTGGAGACAAAGCAGCAATTGGGTTATCTATGTTATGCTTAGTCCATTGTTTAATATTACCTTTTTTATTAATTGTACTTCCTCCCTTTGCGGGGTTACTCGCGCTCTCTGATGAAGCTTTTCACGAATGGTTACTCATAGCCGTGCTACCCATTAGCGTATTGGCCCTTGGATTTGGCTATGTGCGGCATAAGTCAGGTCTTGTCGTGGGCTTGGGGTTAATGGGCTGCACATTCTTGGTGCTAGCAACTATTTTAGGTGAACAACGCGGAGAAACCTTGTTTACAGTACTTGGCTCTATGCTCATCTCCTACGCTCATCTTCGAAACTATGCGCTGCGTCGCAACTTTCACTAAATAAAACCCTATTTGGAGTTACTATGAATAGCCTTATGCCTATAGAGCCCTTGCTTGACGTGGACTCAGTGCATCATCAGCAGTCAGAACATGCTACCGTGTTAACCAAGATTTATGAGCCCAAAATCAATATTGTGATTTGGCAACATGCATTATCTCCTGCTTTGAAAGCAGAGTTTGGTCGCTACTTAGAAGCAGCAAAAGAGCTAGAATTAGCGCTACAAATTGCGACTAGCAATATCACCTGTGAAGTTAGTGAGCCGTTAAAGCGGCTGAATTTTAGCGATGCGATGGTGGCGCATATTATTGAAATAGTAGATATGTTTAGCTGCTTATTTGAACTTCGCGTCGTTGGTTTTCGGTTAAAAATGCTCAAGACTGCAATGTGCCCGAAATTTCATGTTGATAAAGTACCTGTACGACTGGTGACAACACTCGCAGGCGCGGGCAGTGAGTGGCTTAGAAACCAGCATGTATCAAGGGATGACAACAAACTGACTCTGGCCTCGGAAGCAGACGCAATACAGCTTGCCTGTGGGGATGTGGCATTATTAAAAGGTGAGCGTTGGGATGGTAATGAAGGCCGTGGCTTAGTGCATCGCTCACCAGCGGTAGTAATAGGAGAAAAACGATTGCTACTGACGTTAGATTTTATCGCCTAGATTGGATTCATTATGACAACAAAATTAACTGCATTTGCATTTAGCGCTATTTTTAGCCTCTCGCTATTGGGATGCCAGTCGGAGCCTTCAAATATCGGTTCCTCCGCGGTAAGCGGCCAAGCACCCGTCGCTCCGCTTAAAATTGCGACTTGGAACATGGAGCATTTAGCATATCCATCGAGTGCAGGATGTAGACCTCGTGACGAGCAGGAGATAAGCGCGCTGCGCGATTATGCAAAAGGGCTTAATGCAGACGTTATTGCGCTGCAGGAAGTCGCATCGGTTAAGGCATTAGAGCAGGTCTTTCCAAGTAGTGAATGGCAATTACTGATTTCAAGTCGAGCTAATAGCACGGCGTACGACTGTAGAGGAAGTGGCAATCTGTCTACACAGCAGAAAACCGCGTTTGCGATTAGAAATAACCTAGTCCCAAGCAAAGTGGATAACGTGAGCGAACTTAGCGTGGATGTTGAAGGATTAAGACATGGTCTAGTTGTGACCTTAGATACTCAGTTTGGTGAGCTTTCAGTGTTTAATGTTCATCTTAAAAGCGGCTGTTTTGTTGATAACTACTCGACTTCGGATAAAAAGGCCTGTCGATTGCTGGCAGATCAGTTACCAGTACTTAAATCTTGGTTGGAGAAACACGCAAATAGCAACACCATTGTGTTGGGCGACTTTAATCATCGTTTAAGCCATGGCGACAATCAATTTTGGCAGCAATTAACCAAGCATCAAAATAATGCTTCTGTACCTTTGGTAAACGCAACTAAAACACTGACAGGTTGTCACCCACGTTACCCTGTGCCGATTGACCATATATTGCTGAGCAACAAACTTGCAAACACGGTGAAATTCGACCCCAGCGTACACTTTTTTGCGGATATGTCTGAAGAGAAAATGCTCAGCGATCATTGCGCTATTTCGGTGTCAATTAGCATGCGTTAAGACGGTTGTTCGTTACAGCAAAGGGAGCGTATATAACCAAAAATTCAACCGGTGATGTGCAAATATTATCAAGGTCTAATCGGCAAAGGCGGCGTCTTCAACGGTAACTTTAGTGTTGAAATTAGACCTTATTTGCTTTAGTCTGCTGCGCAAATTGAGCTGAGTTACATAGACTTAGCGCTTTGCATTCAAAGGATTTGAACGATGACTAAACGCTGTTGGTTTACCATGCTTTATGGTGTATTGCTGGCAATCATTTTATTGGTTGTGAGCGTTCCTTCTCAGGCTTATTTGAGATTTAAAGATGCGTCGGTAGCAGATCCTCACTTCTCTCAGCTACAAGTTAAGCTCGATATTAATAAAACTGGTGCACTTCAAGTTACTCAGCAAGGCATATTGCAAGGGGGAAACTTCGATTGGCAGGGGCTCGCGCAAACAATTGAGCTGGATGTGAGGTATCCAGATGGTACACACTATCTGAGCGATATCAGCATTGACTCAGTAAAAATCGACGAGCAAGAAGTGCGTTATGCACTGAAGTATAACTACGATAGAAGTGCAGTCACGCTTGTAATAAGCAAAGAGCAGCTTCCAAAGCAAGGACAAGCTCAGCAATTTGAAGTGCGATATCAATCAAAAAACCGTATGCGATTTTATCCGGCATTGGATGAATTGACTTATGCACTCTTTCCGAATGTTAATCTTAAAATAAAAAAGCTTACCGTCTCCATTCTCTATCCTCAAACTGCGACGCTGAAGGAGCACCAATTGTTTGTCGATCACCTAAAAAATGATGCGTTTTTGATACGCGATGGGGTGGTTGATGGACGCAATCAGCTCCTATTCGAGAGCCAATCTGAGATAGCAGATAAAGCGCAGGGAGAAATCGCCCTCGCGTTTGAAAAAGGTGTGTTTAAGGATAATTTTCTTTACCGCAAAATTTGGTATCCGTTTAGAGTGTTATTTATTGCTTTGCCGTTTTTAATGTTATTTGCATTGGCTGTGTGGCAAACGCGTAAGCGCCTCCACGCATTGCCAAAACTTGCCGATGCGCATCCTTGTTCAACTCAACCACCAGACTTACCGATTTGCTTGGTGAGAGAGCTGGTTGCTGCAAATATCGAGCGCATGCTAACAGCAAAAGATGTGTTAGCTGAGGTGCTAAAGCTTGCAGTGGCGAAACAGTTAACCATTAGCGAACGGGGTAAAAACAATGATGAATTTAGTAATGTTGAGCCAAAAAAGCTGGATCAAATTCAGATAAATCCTGAAGCGCCGAGCCAGCCAGAGGCGGTTGGGTTAAGCGGTAAACTGCAACGTTACTTTTATCAACAGCAAGACGTTCAAAGCTCGAGTGGAAAACGCAAGCGAAAACGAGTAATAAAAAACCGCTTTGTTATTAATAAAGGAAACGAGGGGAGAACGTCTTTCACAGAAATAATATGTCATTATGTGAATAATGCCGAAGTGGGGAAAGCTCAGCATAATGTAAACTTTCTTGCTTTTATTGTGCCTATTTTACTTTGGTTAAGTGCTTCTTTTGTTGTGATTGGAGTTGGTGCTGGCAATGGGTGGCAAGTGTTTGCGGGGAGTTTAATTGTAGTTTTATTGTGCACTTCAATATTATTAATTGCGGTGCTTATTGTAGAGATGTTTATAGAACATCGCAGCGAAGATAAAAAGAGCCGAGAAATGTGGCTTGTACGCGCGTTAATTTATATTCCTACCCATTTATTCTTATTATGGATGTGTGTTGATGGTGATGATGAGCTGGTGAATGGTACCAGTGTGGTTTTTCACTTCTTTTACCTGGGTTTTATTGCGGCTTTCTTTTCATTTATCGGGCCCTCCAAGCAATTTAAAGCTTGGGTATTGCAGTCTCAGCAATTTTATCAATACATTAAACTTAAGAGTCAGCACTGCTTCGCTGAAGGGGTCGAAAAAGCAGAGTACGAAGCATTGTTACCTTATGCGTATGCATTTGGTTTGTTGAATGAGTGGATTAAAGGGTATGAGGCCTACCTAACAGCTGAGCTGGACGACACTATGCCTTTGATCCCTTGGATCCGGTATAAAAAAATTACCGAGCCGAGAGAATTAAAGCAACATTTAAGTTGTCTTGAAGCGGTCATGCCTGCAATATCATGTTTGGCCTATGATAAAAATATTGTGTATTAGGGTCTGTTGCTAACATAACCTGAGGTTTGGATAAGGAATGAGCTAACTCATTGTTTTTAATATCACATTAAATTATCCCCTTATCTAGCCAGACCGTTTTAGGGATAACAAGGCGAATTTATGCACCAATAGCTGGCTATTGGAAGTGAACTCAACGCAGTTAGCGCTAAAACTGGCTGCTAGAAAGGCATTAATTATCCGAAGCTCAGGTTAACATAAACAGTAATTTGACAACCGCACCTGATGAATAACTTAAACGAAAGGAGTGTGCTATGCCATCCGCAAACTTACTTGCCTTGCTCGATGATGTCGCTGCGCTAACAAAATTAGCCGCAACGAAAACCGCTCCGGTGTTAGGAGACGATCTTGCCGTCAACGCAGAGCAACTATCGGGCGGGATCAAACCAGATCGGGAGCTTGCAGTGGTATGGAAGGTGTTTAAAGGCTCCTTGCTGAACAAGTTTATTTTGGTGCCCGTTGCTTTGGCTTGCAGTTACTTTGCGTCGTTTATGATCCCCATTATGCTAATTTTAGGGGCGCTGTATTTGCTGTTCGAGGGCGGCGAAAAAATTCTCCACGCTATTTTTCACCGTCAGGAGCAACAGCAAGAAACCGATGAGTTTGTCAAAGCGCTTGAGGATGAGCGTGTTGACTTGGTCGAGTTTGAAAAAGACAAAATCAAGGGCGCTATTGTTACCGACTTTGTTCTGTCGGCGGAAATTATCATTATTGCGCTGGGTGCGATTGCTGATCAGCCTTTTGAAAAGCAAGCAATAGTCCTTTCGTTAATTGGGCTTGCACTGACAGTCGGGGTCTACGGGATTGTGGCCTTGATTGTTAAGCTTGATGATATTGGTTTAGCCATGATTAAGGACGCAAGTAAGACTACACTTGCGGCGATAAAACGTGGGGTGGGTAAGGGGCTGCTTTATTTTGCCAACGGTCTGATGAAGTTTTTGTCGGTCGCCGGTGTGCTGGCAATGCTTTTAGTTGGCGTTGATATTTTGGCTCACCAGTTCCACTTACTCGAAGAAATTGTTCACGCTATTGAAAAGCTGATCCCTGCAATAAGCTGGCTTTTGAATATTATCGCCAAGCTTGGCTTGGGGGCGGTGATTGGTGTCATTATTGCGGCGGTGCTAAGTCAGTTGTTGGCAGTGTTTAAAAAAGCATAAATAATCGCAAGTAGCCCGTATATTTCAGGGCTACTTGCAGAGCCTTTCGATTACCTTCTAATCGGCACTTGCTGGTTGACTGGCTTTTGCGGTGCTTCATTGAGGTTTTGTGGTAATAAACGTTTGGCTTTACGCTGCTCCCGTAGCGTAAATTGAAGCGCTTTTAAAATCCGCGCCTCCAATGGCGTTTCGCAAAACGGGCTTAACAGGTTGTTCTCTTCCGTCGGATCTTCACTCAAGTTATAACACTCGTATTCACTGGGAATGAACTGAGAGGTTGTTATTCCGTCGGGGTTGCCAACGCCAACGACATTACTCACAGACGATTGCGTGGTAGCCTCATCGTTACCACCAAGATCAACTAAGTTCGGGTCTTGCTCATAGAATCTAGCGTTATCAAAATAACGTACAAACTTCCATTTCGTGTCACCGCTGATATCTGGTAGTTGTGTTACCACAGCTTCAATATGGTTCGGTTGGATAATACTATTGTAGGCTTTACCGGTAAGCATATTCGTCATATCACTGCCAACTTCGATGTTGTCATCGGTCATAAAGTAAATAGCTTCTTCTCGGGGCGACGCTTCACCTAAAATGACGTTGGCTAGGTTTCGGCCAACGAGTGGCTGTGCTTCACTGTGATCTTTAGCAAGCTGAGTACGAGTTTGCTCAATATCTATATCCGCTAGACCAAGCAGGGTAGGCAGTAAGTCGATATGTGATGTGGTGATATCAAGCTGTTTAGGTTGATTGAAAAGCACTGGGTTAGAAATAATAAACGGCACGTTTAATACTTCTTGATACGCGGTGTACCATTTTTGATGTAGACCGCCGTGAGCACCTAGTAGCTCACCATGATCTGAGGTAAAAACGACAATCGTATTTTCATAAAAAGATGACTGCTTTAAAGCGTTAAATACCTGTTCTATATGCTTGTTCACTTCTGCGATAAGGTAGTAATAAAACTGTCGATAGGTTTCATCTGGTGGCTGTGGTAGATACATATGCGGGTACATAAGTTGATAGTCTTTTTGGCATCTAGGCTTGTCCATTAAGCTTTCATTTTGGCTTGGGGCTGGTGCAACACTTGGAAGGTTACCGGCTTCTTTTTCGGCATAAAAGTTGGAAAACCAATCTTTTTGTCCCATTAATACAATGTCGTGTGGGTTTACGAATGAAGAAACCAGTAAAAATGGCGTTTGGTCGCCGTTTTGTGCCTTTTCTTCAAGTTGTTTAAGGGTTTCACAAACTTGATTGGCAAATCCCGGATCTCGAGATGTACCTGAATTGTTCTCTGCAGCGCCATGAGGTTCAGGACCTATCCATTGACTAAAGCCAAACTTATCTAGGCGCTCTGCGCGCTCATAGAGAGCTTGTTTTGCTGGGTAAGGCTCTCCGGTTTCGGAGTTACTATACAGCGCTTGCTGACTCCCCGGCACGATAATATCCTCATCGGAGAGGTGCCACTTACCACGATAATAGGTTTGATAACCCGCTTCGCGAAACCAAGAGCCCATGGTTGGCACGGTATTGGGAGCCAGCCAGAACATATTTTGATCAAATGACGACTTGCCAATTCCAGGTGTTTGGCTGACGCCGTGTAGGGATGGATATTGTCCCGTGTAAATGGATGTTCTACTCGGTGCGCATGCCGTTGCTGCTGCATTATGGTTCATAAATTCCATGCCACAGCGGCGCATTTCTGCCATGCACGCACTGTGCTTGAGTCGATACTCTTTTGCTTGTGAATTTTCGTAGGGCGGAGGAAAACGCTCTTCATCGGTGGTAATGATTAGAAAATTCGGTTGTTTGCCATTAATCTTCATTACAATCTCCTTTTAACTTGCACAGGGTAAATGCCCACGAAGAGTGTAGTTGAAGATCCTTAGATATTTGCGCTTTGTGTAATTTAATTGTTTTTTTATTTTAAATAATGTGTAAAAACAACATTCTGTCTTTTCTCTACGATAAATAGAAAAAGGCCTTATCGGCCTTTATATATGTTTTGGTATTTGGTGAGTTACCAGTCGCCTGGGTCGCCGCCATCTGAGTCGCTGATCTCCTCGTAAGTACCGCCAGTGTCAATACTCAGCTGTTTAAGAAACTGAAATGTAGGGGTACTAGATACCGACTGAGATGCAGATGAAACATCTAATACATACATCTTATCTTTATTAGCTAGAATATTTTGCACTGTGCCTGTATAGATTGTGGCATTGAATTGCACAGGTGGTAGCTCAAACAGGTATTTAGAGGTTACGCTCGTTTGCCAATTTGAGCCGCCACAGCTAGAGGCTGGGCTGTCATTTTCACCGCCATCAGTAGAACCATACACTCTTAACAGTGCGCCATTAGCGGCTTCTGTTGAGTAGTTTGCTCTTAACTCATCAGCGCCATCACACATAGCTTGTGCAAGTGCAGTTAACCCTGAGCACCCTTCTGGATCTAGTTGATAGAGTGCCATCATTGCCGCATTGAAACCGACAAACCCGTTAGTTAGGGATTGAATTTGACCGCCACTAGCAAACGTTTTCACATTTAGCTGTTGGCCATTAATTGTGGCATCTAAAAAGAACTTTGATACTTTTTGCACTGCTTGTTGCTTTGAGAACGAACATCGGCTTTGTCCATCTGGGCGTAACGTGTTCATTGAACTACTGCGGTCTAAAAAAAGTACGCCATAAGATTCAGGCGCAGCGAGCGAATTGAAACTCGACATTGTGGTTGCCAAAACAATGGCAGATACTAAGATTTTCATCATCGTGAACTCCATCTCAAAAGATACCATTTGCATTATCTAATCGGAAAATCTCACAACAGCGACAAGATATTGTTCAAATGGTGTAAGAAGTATCTGGCTGTACTGCTGATGCAGATACATGATTTGCGCGAGTAAAAAAAATGAACTTAATTGGTTGCAAATTTGTTGCGCAGCGTAAGGGTAGGGTAGATTCTGATTTTATCCATTACACCTCATTACAGCGAAAATTTATTTTTTAAAACATAATCTTACATTTAGATTTGGCATAAACTTTAGTGTTTTCATGATGTTATGCTTATCTTCCTGATATAATAGCAGTTGCGATTTAGTTTCTAAAAAATATACAGTAGGATGAAGTAAACAGTACTCAAAAGTACGAAATAATAAAAACAATGACAGGAAGTTTTATGAAGCGATATCTATTTTCTTTCTTAGGTTTAATCGCCAGCGTAGCTGTTGGTTGGAAGTTTACCCAGTATCAGTCTCATTACACTTCAGATTATGTTGATGTAGTGTTGTCTTCACAAGTGCTTAATGAAGATCGAAAGGTCTTTATTCGCCTCCCAAAAGAATATGACAAGGCACATAGTTATCCACTCATTATTCGCACCGACGGCAACTTTAATCTCGCGCGGTGGGATGAGGTACTAAGCAGCCTTGCTGAACAAGGTAGGGTAGAAGATGCAATTTTAGTGTCTATTCCCAATCAATTTTGGACTGAGACCCGCAACCGCGACTTAGTGCCGCCTTATGCTCGACAAGATGTTGCGATTGAGGCCCGTCCAGAGAGTGACAATGATCCTGCCATTTTTGGTCGTGCAGATCGTTTTTTGCAATTTGTTGAAAGCGAGCTGTTACCCTATTTAGAAGCTAACTACTCAATTAACGACAACCGTGTATTAAGCGGGTTCTCTGCTGGTGGAAGTTTTGTACTTTATACCATGGTGACTAAACCAGCGCTTTTTGATGGCTATTTTGCTTTTAGTCCTGCTGCGTGGTACGACGACTCGGTTGTCGTAAAAGAATTCGCAAAAAGCCTAGCCAATGTTCAAGGCAAACCTAAGTATATTTACCTCTCCATCGGCGGTGCTGAGAATGACATCATTACGGGGGCATTTCACGGTTTATTAGATGCACTTGAACAACATGCGCCTGTCAATGTGCGTTGGGGACACAGCATTAGCGAGGGCGCGGGGCATTCACAAAACCCAGTGGTTTCTGTGCCACTTGCGTTGAGTGAATATCATCACTTTAGAAAAAATCAGTTAATGTAAGTGTTGCAATGCTTTGATTTCAGAGAGCAAATGTTTTTGTTCGCTTTCACTTAGCCCTTCAAGCTTAAGCATGGCTTGGTAGGTCTTTAATAGCGATGGCTTATCTCCTTTTTGCTGATAAGCCATCGCCAATTGCTGCAGTGCATTGAGAGACTCTGAGTTGTGCTGGCTCACAAAGCTAAACAGGTTGATGGCCGCAGTGAAGTTACGTTCGAATAGGGCGGCATACCCGAGCGAAGTCAGCGCACTATAGGGGTAAGTCTTGAGTCCATATAGTGACTTAGCGATGGCGACATGATTTTCCAGCTGAGTGACACCCGCGGCCGCTACCTTCAAGGATGGCTGATAATGGTTAAAGAGGTGCTGCAGACCATGATAATAGCTTGGGTAGACGACACTCATATGGGTTTCGCCGCTAAAGTGCTGCGCTTTGAAGTCAATGCCATTTGGCTTTCGCCAAGCATCATTAAGACGTTGAAATGGCTGCGTTATGATTGCGCTTTCGTCTGCCATGCTGATGTAGATACACTTGTTGATTAACGCTTTTGCCAGTAAGTCATTTAATAATCGCTCTTTATCCCACCAAAGGCTTGGACTTGCCAACATCACACCATTAAATAAATCGGGTTTTTCAAGTAGCGCATAGGTTGCAAACAGCCCACCGAATGAGTGTCCTGCTAACGCGCGATAGCTTGATGTGCGATAATGCTTGTCTACGTAAGGGATGAGTTCTTTGTCGATAAATTGCAGTAGCATTTCTGCACCGCCCGGATTTTGCTGTCGTGTTGGACCTGCAAAATGTCCCAGTACCGCAAGGCTGCCTTTGTGATAAGACGGGGTCAGCTCTCGAGTGCGGTGTTCGTTGGTTTCGATGGCAACAATGATAAGTTCAGGTATTTTATGTTGTTGTGCCAAGAAGCGAGCCGCCGAAGCGGTATGTTCAAGATTGCTCTGGCCATCAGTCAGATATAACACTGGATAGCTTGTATTGCCTTGCTCATAGCTTGGTGGCAGGACGATATGAACCGTTCTTTTTTGCGAAAAATAAGCGGACGAAAGCTGCAGTGTCGAGTTCGGATCTGCTGAGTTATTAGCAACTGCGCTACCAACTGACAGCAATGTAAAAATAGCCACGATAACAATGTGAGTAACTAACCTAGTTTGCATAACCGCTCGTTCCCTGCTTAAAAATCATCGCTAATTTAACACGAGTCAAAACGACAAGGAACGGGTTATATAGCAGCGCCTAGGAATTATTTGTGTTGTCTTGAGCTTTGCAAGGTCACTATTACTCCATTCTCATTGGTGTTTGTGTCTTCTTAAGTAATTTAGAAAAGATAGGTTTTAAGCAAAAAAGAGAAAACACTGAAACGATTGCCATCACTAAAATGCCGATCAGTGGAATAGCATAACCAAAGGTAAAACTAGCACCGACCACGTGTCCCAATATGCATTCTGCGCGGTAGATTGGATAAAATAATCCAGCTATCAAAAGTCCTAAGGCTGTATACATGGTGAGGCTTTGATAACCGAACTCCCAAAGGGCTGATTGCAACAAGCTAAAGAGTAACATCATAAAGAATGCGACCAAAAACTCAGTAGGAATAACCACGGGTGCTGTTTTTTTAATGCCCTCTGTGCCAATTGCTTCATGGAGCCGCAGTGCAGTAAGCCAAGCTAATACGGGAATTATGATAATGCCCCATGCGTTAGATACTGCCGGAAAATCTGCTCTGTGAAGTAAGTGGTGACTGACTATGCCGCCGTTTAAATGTTGCCACATCAGCGTTAATATCACGAGTAAGATTGCCGATGTAATTAGGCCTTTGTTGATTTTGTTCGCTGTGACTGAAAGCATGTTTCTACTCCTAGCTGATTAAACTGTAATTTAACTAAAAAAGACGGCTGAAATGCGTGGCCACCACATCATGACAGCGGCCGCGCAAACGCCAATCGCGGTGATCACAAAACCTAAGCTCATCATCACCGCGATTATCCACACCGGTGCGCTGGCTTTGGTTTGGCGTTTTGCCCAAAAGTAGAGTTCTGCGAGTGCCATTGGTAGCAGATAGCAGGCAAACGAAATAAATATATCGACAGGGCCATCTAAGGTTGCGGTATTGCCATTGAAGCCTTGGTTGACCATGTACCAACCAAACAAATAAAGACGAAATGTCCACACCCCATTAACCAAGAAAAAACTATGTGCGGCATAACGTTGATGTGCGGCGATATTTTTTTGTATGGCAGCGTGCCAAGCAAAAAATATCGCAATGGGAATTAATATACCGTTGAGTGTTATCCCAATGGCACCAACATCGCTTAGCCTAAGACCGGTTACCCAAGTGAGATATAATCCTGTGAGTGCGCCCGAAATACCGAGAATAAAAAATACGCGTCCGTTGTAGCGGTGAAAGCGTTTTCGCACCGCAGGAATAAGCTGTAATAAACCGCTGGTGGCCAAAATCACAGCGGGTAAAACATGGCTAAAAAACACCTTGGCATCTTTTGTGTGTCCACTCGCCGGTGAAACCGCTGCACTTTGCTCTGTGAGTCCCACGATAAGCGGGATGGCATATAGGCCTAAGATATAAACAGCAAACATCCATTGCCCGAGCAGTGCGATACATATCCAGCTCTTTACGGCACCATTCAATACGCTAAAGGGACTAAAGAAAAGCCCAGTTGTTTTGGTTAGATTGAGGGAAGACAAAATACTTATCCTTATAAATCAATGAACTTGATATATAAAATGACAAGATTTTGCTATCTCGTCGCTTTGATTTTGAAAATCAAAGCAAAGAAAGTAGGCCGAATTTAAAAAATGATGGTGTTAAGTTTGCTTACAAAGTTAATTTGAATGCTATTGGTGTGGCTGTTAGAGTTTCTGTGTCTACCAATATTCCTTCAATCACCATGACTATTGAAAACTATTACCTACTTTTACTTAGCCTATGTTGCACTTTGGTTGTTGCTCAGCTTTTTGTAAAAGAGAAAAAAGCAGCACATTTACTCTTTGCTTTAGTGTGCGGCTCGATAGCATTGGCCACGACCAAAAAGCTGACTCAGGACTCCTTAAATGGATATCAGTATTTAATTGGCATGGGCGCTTGTGTGACCTGTAATGGGTTTTGGTTGCTTGCTAGGGCACTATTTAGAGAAAAACAGGCCATTTTAAAAAGGCATGTTGTGTTTGCAATTGCTATTGCTGCCTTGGTCATATGGCGACAAGGTTATTTGTTTATCGATAGTCAATTACACATGAACGCTCGCGGATTTGTTGAGTGGCTTAACATTGCGGCGTATGAGCTTACCTTGTTGTTGTCATCTAGTGTGCTCATGCTGGCATTTTGGGAAGGGTGCCGAGGATTCTCACAGTCTCAAGGGCAAGAAAAAGCACAAAGGGTGCTATTTATATCTGCTTATTTTATTTGCGTCGCAGGCACTAAACTAATCGAAAATCGCTTTGCTGACAATCGTGAGGTTCAAGAATGGGCAGTGACAAGCGCAGCCATCCTCATTATATTGACGGCGCAAGTGTTACTGTATTGGCGATTTTCATCTCAACATACAATTACATCCGTTAGGTGCGTTGAATCAAATGAGCCAACACAAACCGAGGATGATATTGCGCTCCAGCGACAGGTGGAACACTTTCTTATCAAGCAAAAAGGCTTTCTCAAAGAAGGGTTAAAAGTCGCTGACTTGGCTCAGCAATTTAATGAACCTGAATACAAAATAAGCCGAGTGATACGACAAAACCTGCAAGCGCGAAATTTCAGCCAATTGGTCAATGAGTTGAGGGTTGAGCATGCCAAAGTGCTGTTACAAGACCCCGCTAAACAGCATTGGCCAGTACTTGTCGTTGGCCTGGAAAGTGGTTTTGCGTCGGTTGGACCATTTACTAGAGCATTTAAAATCGCTACGGGAACCACACCAAACCAATTTAGAAAGCAAAATAGCCAAACGCAAGTGCTACGTGAAGCACAAGAGTAAGTGGCGATTAATCTAGCTTAGTCAGTTTGTATTGTAGCTGCTGAATAGGTAGCTCTATCGTCTGTGGGTCAAGCTCTGGCGTAATATCACTGACCGGAAAGACGTTATCTATTTCCACCGCATTCGCGATAGCGTTAGTATCGCCATTGGATAAAAAAGTAAGTTGGGTGTAATCACTGGGCTGTAAGTCATACCGAGCCAGCGTTGCTTTTAAGTCTATGCTGTATTCGTATGCAGCTAACAGGCTACCTGCGTTATCGTTGTATCTGCAGATCCGCCATTGATAGCTACTTTCGATAAACTCTAGCGCCCAAATGCCACCTTTATCTTGGATCATTTGTTGTGGTTGTTGGCAGGGCTGCGGTAGAGGCAGTAAACGGCTATGAGACCAAAGCCCCTCGTGGTTTTGGCACAATAAGTCACCCTTACCAAGGTCGATAATATGCGAGCTTAGACCATATTGGCAAAACTGGGAGGCGGGAACGAAAAAGGGAACGGTATGCTTGTTAAGTGCGCTAAACGCAATATAGCCCATTAATACCTCAGTATTGGTCATCCAGCCAAGATAAACATATTCATCATTTTGCCAGTTTGTTGATGCGATTTTCCCCTGTTTAATGGTGTTAGTCAGCGTGAAGTTTTCGCTTTTGCCATTAAATGTACAAGTCAAACTGCCTTGTGTAGCGCCGATGTTGCATGATTGCTGAGCTTGCTCCTGTGATAGTTGCTTAATTTTAGAGTTTGGCGTTTGATGAGTTAGCACGGAGGTGAACTTAGCCGCAGCAGACAACTGGCCGGTTTGATCTTGTTTAAAACGACATTTAGGCTGTATCTTTGAGGAACTGAGCACGACATTACCATCAAGTACAGCAAGCTCACAGCTATTGGCTATGGTACAAGCCGTGAGCAGCATAACGCCACAAAAGGCAATCCAAGTGTTTTGCAAATCACAATACTCATCAATCATCAGCGACATCCTATAAACATAGCTGATAAGGCCTTGATTAAGCAATATGTGCAGCAATACCCGATTTTCCCATAGCGACTTCGGCTTTTAGCACTTGGCCGTTGATGTAATCGCCACTATTTTGTTTTCGGTAGGGGATTGGCTGTTCACTAAATACCTGTGTTAAGCGCTCTGACCAATTGACAATTTCATCAGCTATACGTTGATTCGGTTCGCCTTTTGCGTCGAAAATAACATGGTTTTGTAGAACGTCCATACCTGGGAAAAACAAAGTCCCGTGCGTGATCGGAAATAGTAATTCGTCCATTGTGCCGTTTATCCCTAAAGTAGAGTAATCCTCATATCCACCACCTGTGGTTACACAAATTAACGCTCGCTTTCCCTGTAAAACTCCCTCGCCGTAGCGCAATTGGTTCCCTTTGTTTTGATAACCGTAAGCAAAGCCATAGGCATAGACTCTATCGAACCAGCCTTTAAGTATGGCAGGCACGCTGTACCACCAAAGTGGAAAATGAAAAATAACCAAATCGGCAGCCAGCAATTTTTGCTGCTCTTGAATAACGTCTTCGGTTAGGGTGTTTGAGTGATATGCTTTGCCAGACGCTGCAATAATCGCAAGTGGTGCTTGTGAGTCATCTTGCGGGAAGTCGGTCTCATCAACCACAGCCTTCCATTTCATTTGGTATAGATCTGAAGTTTGAACTTGCAAACCCATGCGCGTTAAGGTTTCGACACTTGTTTTGGCGAGTGTCTGGGTTAAGGAAGTCGGCTCTGGATGTGCCGATACCACTAGTGCGGATTTGGTCATGATAAGTGCTCTGTAACGAAAAGGAGTTGTTACTATCTCTGTAATCTTGCTATAAATGAAATTGAATATTTTTACCCTAGGTATAAATTAAATGGATAGCAAAAAGGTGGACTTAAACCTGCTTCAGACTTTGGTGGTGTTACTGGAAGAGTGCAATGTGACCAAAGCGTCAGATAGGTTGAACCTCAGCCAGCCTGCAGTAAGCACTCAGCTAAGTCGGCTGCGCGGACTATTTGATGATCAGTTATTAGTCCCAATTCATAAAGGCATGCTACCAACTGCTAAAGCGCTTGCTTTGCTGCCGGAACTTCGCGCTGTGATGAAGCTAGTAAGTAACGTGTTAGTCGAGCATCAAGACTTTTTCCCAGAAACGGCCAATTTAACCTTTAAAGTGGCATGTACCGACTATTTACAGTTAGTGGTGATGACAGAGGTAATACGGCGTTTAAAAATCGCTGCGCCCAATATCAAGGTCGTGCTTTGCCACTTAAAAATAGCAACGCTTGCAGCCCAGCTACAACAGTCAGAACTCGATTTGGCATTAATGTCGCCGGAATGTGGGCCTGATTCGTTAAGATTTAAAACCTTATATCAAGAAAAGTATGTCTTGATTGGCAGAAAACATCATCCACAGCTAACGCCAGAAATGACAATCGCAGATTATGTGAAGCTTGAGCATATTGTGGTGTCTTTTGAAGGAAATAGCACCTCGACATTCGTTGATTCAATCTTGCAGCAATATGGTGTATCGAGGCAGGTGATGACGTCAGTACCCTCATTTTTATTGGTGCCGGAACTGGTGAGAAATACCGAATTGGTTGCACTTATTCCAGCTCGTCAAGCGTCAAAACTCGGAGCTGATTTTACCCTCGTTGAAAATCCGATACCTGACTGTGCTTTTGATGTCGCTATGGTGTGGCACGAAGTGCAGCATCAATATCCTGCACTTCGTTGGTTACGAGCGTTTATCAGTCAGACTATGGCTGAGGTTTGTTAGTCGTTTCGTCCAGCTCCTCGGTTGGCTCACTATTTTGATCATTGTCGTCGAGTTCATCGTCGTTATCGCGAGGCGCATCTTCGTCAACGACAAGTAGCTGTTCGTGTGCTGTTTTTTCTTCGATACGCGGGTCCATGGTGGCTGCGAGCGGTGAGCTGGTAATATCAGAAGTCGCAGCCACATAGTCGCTAGGCTCTGGCTGCTCAGCTTTTTGTCTGGCGTTGATAAAGTGGAGGAGTAAAAACATAACAACGGTTAGTGCGCTTAACGAAGCGTATAAGGCTTGATGACCAAAATGGGACATGATCTGTGCAATAGCGGCCGAGCCAACGCAGGCACCTCCCCCAAACGCCACCAGCAATGCGGAAGAAACACCAACACGGTCTTCATCATCAACACGGGAGTTTGCTAGTGCCGAAGAAAGTGGGTACATGGTAAATGCAAATAACCCAAAGCCAAAAGTCAGCCAAAGACTGTAGCTTGGGCTCAGTGGCAGTAAAAATATACAAAGAGAAATCAACCCAATAAAAACAGCGTTACTGCGCAGTAAGATACTTCTGCGAACTCGGTCAGAGATAATGCCCATTGGCCACTGTGCAAGCAAACCTGCAAAAATTGTTACCGACATATACATAGCAATTTCTTCGGCATTAAATCCTGATTGGCTGGCAAAAGTCGGGGCAAGGCCATAAAAGCTGCCATTAATCACTCCGGCAAAACAGACCGCCGTAAGAGATTGAGGCACTTTTTTGAAGTAGGTAAACAGACTGACTTGAATAGGTTTAAGTGGCTTAGGGTGGATCCGCCTCGTCGTTGAAATAGGGATAATTCCAAAGGATAAAGCAACAACAATTAAAAATAGCGGCGCATAGCCAAGCTCGGGGAAGTTAGAAAGCGCAAACTGCCCAGTTACCATACCGAGGTAGGAAGTGAGCATGTAAAAAGAAAATACCCGCCCTCGCTGCTCTGGTGCTGCTTGTTCATTCAGCCAGCTTTCGAGCACCATAAAGTTACACATCATGCCAAGACCCACCACAAGTCGTAGTCCAAGCCAAAGATAGATATTGTCACTCACCCCATGTATTGCTACGCAGGCCGTCACTGCAGCTGTGCTTGCCGCAAACGCGCGAATATGCCCAACTGATTTGATCAGGTGGTAGCCTAATTTGGCACCGAGCAACAAACCCAAGTAATAAAACGAGGTAAGCAAGCCGATCCAAAACGTGCTGACGCCGTGCTGGCCTAAATAAAGCGCTAAGTAAGTAGTCAGCAGGCCTGTCCCACCGACTAAGAATAGATTTGTTAAATAAAGCGATGGAAAAGATTTCATATCGACCTTGGGATTCATTATGAATTTGCGTGTAACGCTCTAATAGTAGGGGAGAAATAGTTTATTTCCAAGCAAAAAGCTGTTGACCATTTATCAGCCTTGTTTGTTTGTGTCGTTGGCTGATTGCTACATAGTCTAAGTTATAGGGTTATTCAGTGTGGTTCTGGCAAAAATACAGTGATAACACGCGAATGATTGAATAGTTGCTTTAATTGGGTTGAGTGTTTTTTGTTCAGGTGATACAACTTAAGTTCAGGACTAAATTATTATGAGCTAGTTCCTGAATTTATCAATAAAACAAAAAAGGATTACCAATGAAATTAACGGTTAAAAAATTAAAGTCTTTATCTAAAAACAGCCAATCACTTGATTATGCAGCGACGCCTAATGTGGCAGGCGGTTATACAACGAGGCCTGGCACGATTGGTTGTGAAACCACGACTAAAGAGTGTGATTTAATCACCACTGCACTTTGTACAAGCGCTCGATGCGATAACTACACGACTGAAAATTGTTAGCAATCAAGTAAGCAGGAGCTGGGCAGTACCTGCCTTTATTCTTTGTATTTTATTGATTCATCAACCTGAGCTCAGCATAACGTTTGACGTAAATACCAAGCCCAGGCCAATGTAACTTTAATTTCCTCGATTCATCTGCGTTAATTTATCGCCAATGGGTTGAGAGAAGTTATAACCATCGTACTTATCCCAGTTAATCGACCATGTCATCACGCCACCAAAGTTCGGATAAGCCCTGTTGGGTTGAATAGTGCCACATCCTGTACCTTTGGTTAAACAATCTAAGGCATTGATGATATTGCCGATGGGCGCTTGGCCTGAATTTGCCGACTGTGGGCCAGAAGGTAGACCAATGGCTACTTGGTCATCCCTAAGTGGCGCAAAGCGGGTGCCATCAGCAAGATCAAATCCTTCAATCAGCATTTTTGCATGAGCAACCATCATGTTCACTGAGCCCTCAGGAGCACTTCCTGGTTCGTATGGGTTAGGTAGGCCGCCATTGTTGTATAGCTGTACGTGCAGTAAATCTAATGTGTCGCGTAGCTCATTTATAAGTGGAATATAAGCGCCCCAAATACCTGAATAGGCAATCATGCCACCATGTACGTAGGGATGCTCAGGGGCCATGGTAAGTACCATATTGCCACCAATATTTTGTTCTATTTGTTTTAATGCTCTTGGCAGCCGAGCTTGGATCTGAGAGCCATGCACAAGGTTCGAGCCACTCTCTAAATCTATATCGAGCCCGTCAAATCCCCATTGTTGAATAATACCGGTGAGGCTGCTGACAAATGCCGCTTCATCGGCATCCGTATTGAGGGTAATTGTGCCTTCTGCACCACCAAGGCTTAGCACAAAAACTTTACCTTGCGCTTGTAGTGCCTGCATGTCGGATTTGAATTTTACTGGGTCGATAGGCGGGCAGTTAGAGCGAATGTCTTTTTCAAATGGTGTGAAGTGCACTGTGCCATTCGAGTTTCTATCATTTTCAGCAAAGGCAATATCGATGATGTCCCAAGCAGTAGACATCTGATCAAGTGGAATAGGGCAACCAGCTGGATTGACAAAGTTATGCCAATAGCCAATCAGTTTGTGCTTTTTACCGATGGGTTTGTCGATGACTTGAACTGTCACGCCGCTACTGGACACCTGTTCATTATTGTCGTTGGTGGCCGTGGCATAAAGTGTTTTTGTGCCGATTGAGGCCGGTGCATAACTATATTCGTAGGGTGGCGTTGCGTCTGTATTGAGTAATACGCCATCAGCATAAAATTGTACTTGTGTGATTTGTCCAACAAAAGAGGATGCTTGTGCAATCAATTGAGTGGAATTACCCAAGGTAATTTGGCTGCCGCTAGTGGGGGCGAGTAAATCAACGGCAATCGGTTTATCAGTCACATTCACTGTGATTGTTTGCTCGCTTTGATTACTTTCATTATCGACGGCAATGGCGTTTAAGCTTACCGGATTGAGGGTTGTCGGTGTCCAGCTGTGGCTAAGTGTTCCTTGATTGGCTGTGGCGAGGAGTGTGTTGTCAGCATAGAGTGACAGTGTAGCAATACTGCCGTCAGTATCTTGAGCACTGACAGAGATAGTGGTGGGCGCATTGACCAAAACAGTACCATTATTGGACGGGCTTTCGAACGTTACGGTTGGCGCGATTGCGCAGATCCCTAAGTCGCTCCAAGCATCGGTCCAATACTGGCCTGTACCTGGCTCGTATGCCCACTGCGCGTTTGAGCTACACCAACCTGCGATGTCACAGCGATATTTATGATTATTATGCGCGACGAGTTCACCAGTCTGGTAATTTTGTCCAGCGCTGTATGCTCTAAGGCCTTGGCAGCCACCTCCCACTTTTGTTAACACGTCGATGGCAAGGTTTGCCTCACTCACCAAGCCTTGATTGTCTATCGCTTTTACATTTAGTTGGTTTACGCCAACTTGTTCCGCTTGGAATTGGAACTCAAAAGGAGAGGTTGTTAGGTTCGCGACAAGCTGGTTGTTCAGGCTAATTTCTACTCCCGCAATAGTACCGTCGCTATCTTCAGCGGTGATGCTGATCCCTACCATATCGCCTTGATAGAATTGCTGGCCGTTGGCTGGTGCTACAATGGATACGTTCGGTGGTAAATTTCCCCCGCCCGGTTTTACTGTGATCCGTGCTGATTGCGAACTTCCGGTTAGCCCTTGTAAATCGGTGGCAATTGCACTGATATCGTATTCGCCAAGTACTGCGCTCCAAGTGGTTTGAAATGGCGCGCTAGTATCCGTTGCGATAACTTGGCCATTTACTAAGAATTCGACATAAGCTAGGTCACCATCGGCATCATTGGCATCAGCGGAAAAAACAGCGCTGTCATTTTCGCCCAGCACAGCACCATTATTTGGGCTGGTGAGTACGACACTCGGCGTTTGACCTGACCCCGTTGCACAAGCTCCAAGTGACCGCCAGACATCATAAGGACCGGAGTGGCCTGCTGGATTGTCGTTTTGACTGTACCACTTAGCTTCATATGCTTGGTTTTGGGACTCTGTAATATCCCCTTGTCTGTATACTTGTTGTTCAGACCACAGGGTTAAATTACTACAGTCGTAGGCGTTTGCTTGGCCTGCGAGGATGAGAGCACCGCTCGTCCAAGCCAATCGTAATATAGAAGTTGGTTTCATACTGATCCCTTACATGTTGTTGTGTGTTTTATGAACAAAACCAAATTAGCATATAGGTAAATAATTCGTTAATCAACACTCGAGTAATGAGTAAATCTCATCGCTGCAATAACATGAGCATCGCAATTTTAATTCGCATATTTCAAATAATCGGCTAGGTTTAGAGGGAATTTAACGGACTTTATAGGATCCATATCATGGCGACTTCTTCAATTCCTTCCGGTTATCATTCACTCACGCCTTACCTCATTGTGGCTGGTGCAGCAAAAGCCATCGAGTTTTACCGAGCTGCTTTTGGCGCTAGCGTAAAACTTCAGTTACCTATGCCAGATGGCGGAATAGCACATGCGGAGCTGCTGATTGGTAACTCTTATGTGATGCTTTCAGATATGTGCCCTGATATGCACTTTAAAGATCCCAATGAGCTTGGTGGTACGCCCGTTAGCTTGATGTTGTATGTTGACGATGTGGACACTGTGTTTGCGGGGGCAATTGAATTGGGGGCACAGCAAGTTACGCCCGTTTGTGATCAGTTTTATGGTGATAGGGCTGGAACGCTACGAGACCCATTTGGTCATGTCTGGACGATTGGCACGCATAAAGAAGATCTCACAGAAACCGAGTTGCTCGCGCGTATGGCTGATTTTATGGATAAGCAACAAGATGCCTAGTTGAGGTAAGCTTATCTCAGTAGATTGCATGTTTGTTGATTTTTTGTTTGTTTTTAATGGTGCGTTTTTTGGGGTTTGTGGTTAAAAAGCATTATTTAACATATGGTTAATTGTTGTTCTAATGAAGGGGTGAATTTTAAAGTTAACTTTATTGTTAATAATGTTGAATTTTTAATTTTTTCATGGCAGCTTAAGAATTAGTGATAAATTCTTATCACTAAACGACTATTTCAAGGAAATGATAATGAAATTAAAATTAAAAAAATCAGCGTTGAAGCAACTAGATAAAAACCAAAACCTACCTTTACAGCAAACCCCTCAAGTAGCAGGCGGTGCTGAGCCAAATACTAGAATCCCATGCCGTTTAACGGAAACGTTGACTGGTACGGATTACGGTCAGTGCCGTTGTTAGTATAGTCGAGCAGTGTTTTAGGTTGGCCTGATGGGATAGAGATCGACTTGTTGGACTATCAACCTTAAACAACATGATTTATAAATTAAGATTAACTCAAGGATAAGAAGATGAAATTAAAATTTAAAAAAACAGCATTAAAACAATTAGATAAAAAACAAAACCTGCCTCAAGAGCAAACACCAAACATCGCTGGTGGTGCAAATAGCCGTATTCCGTGTCGTCCGCCTTTGACGGAAACGGGTAACCAATACTGGCAGTGCGATTGTTAAGATTAGTGATAAATTAACATGAACAAGCTCACATTTTAGTGAGCTTTTTATTTCCGAAAAGTTACCGGCTTTCACCTTATCTTCATGTAATTCAGTGCTTTGCGTATTTTATAGCGCCTCAATAAATTAAGTGGTTTACGCTTTAATCCAGCAGCAATTACGGTCTCTGTTGCTGCGAGTATGCGCTCGGCGCTTTTACCATCGCGGTAAGGGTGCACTTGCTGAATATATTGCTCAATACGTTCACTTTGTGCCTCAGACAGATTAAGTGCTTGTTCAACCGCTTCAGATAATTTGCCTGCGTCGGTAATATTGATTAAGGCATCTTGAGGCTGGTGATTATTAAATGTGATAACCGGTTTACCAATTAGTAGCGACTCATCAACGGCGCTAGAGGTATCAGAAATCACCACATCTGCTTGCTGAATAAGTGGAATGAGATTGTCATTCCCAGCGATTTCAAAATCGCTGATAGTTTCAAGTTCCATGTACATCTGTTGCCACTGCTGTTTCGTCTTAGGATGAAACTTAAGTTGGACTTTGTATTTTCCTGACTCTGCGAGCTGTTTGATTTGTGCATGTAATGCTTCAAGCGATGTGAGATTGGGTGAAAAAGTAGGAGCATACAGTATGACTGGCTTTTCATTCTCTTGCTTGGTGTAATCAAAATAAGGGTCGAGTTTTGGCCAGCCAGTTTCAATTACCGAGAAATAACCATGTTTTTGTGCGAGTTGGTTAAATGGCGCGGTGGTAATTGGGCCGTGAGTACAATACAAATCGAAGAAACCGCGGATCCCAAAGTGACCTTTCTTTTTATATTCTAATCCGTGGAATACTTGCACTTTGGCACCTGGGAAAAAGTCAGGAACAACGTTTCCAGGTACAAATACTGCTCTGGGATTAAACGCTTTTACGTCCTCTACGCTCAGTAACTCCGCTTCGTCTGGTGCAAGTGAACTTGAGTTTACATCTTTACCTTTTAAAAACCATTTCACCACGTCACCGTTAGCGCGGATAGCGTTTTGGAGGGGTCTCAGAATGGCAAAGCTATATGGCTGCTCAATGTAGAAAAGATAATGTTTAGGCATTGAAAGTCACTTATAAAATCAGAGTTTATGGTCAGTACTTTAGTGGCGCAACTAGGGCCAGAGCGATATTAGGCAAGATAATACCGCTTTTACCGCATCAATACCAAACATCCGTTACTCGGCTGTGTTGTTGCCGATACGTGAATGCACCTCAGTGGCTTGAGCCATCATGTTATCCATTAAGGTTTGTACGGATTCTATTTCTCGAATTAAGCCTTGAGATTGACCAATAAACTGCACGCCATGGTCTAAATTTCCGTGGATTGTGGCGGCTTCAAGTTTTTCGGTGGCGGCACCAAAGAGCGACAGCATCTTAATTTTATCGAATTGAGATAACAGTCCTAGTAGTAGCTTCCATAAGGGCATGTCGACCATTTTGGCGGCTTTGAATGATTTTATGGTGGCCATGAAAAAGTTCATCGGGCGGCGCGTTGCCTTTTCAGCCATGGGGGTTTTCATTACTCGAGCATAAAGACCATCGAAGTTTTTGGAGTAAATCGTCTGTTCAACGTCTTTTTCTACTACAGTATCTTTGACATGTTGATGCAAAGGGCTTTCTCTAGATGTTGCAAAACGAGAGCCCATCGCAACGCCCTCTGCGCCAAGTGCTAGCGCGGCGATAAGTCCTCGACCATCGGCAAATCCCCCTGCGGCAATCACAGGTATATCGACAATATCGACTATACTCGGCACTAAACACAGTGAAGTTACTTCACCACCATGGGCTGCGGCCTCATGACCTGTAACTAATAGCGCATCAACGCCAGATTTTTGTGCTGCTAATGCATGCTTTTGCGTCACCACAGTAGCAATGACTTTTCCGCCGTAGGCTTTAGCTGCTTGTACTAGCCAATCGCCTTTTCCTAAAGAAAAATTGATAACAGGCACTTGCTCTTCTAATGCGACTTTGGCATTTTCTTTGGCGCCTGGCATCATTAACGTCACACCAATACCAAAAGGCTTATCGGTGAGTGCACGAATTTTTCGTATTGCTTGACGTGTCTCGTTTTGACTGAGCGGGCCCGTGGCTAAAATACCTAAGCCACCAGCATTGCTCACTGCCGCAACAAGCTCAGGGACAGAAATCCAGCTCATGCCGGGTAATATAATGGGTTTTTCGATGCCAAATAATTCGGTGATAGCAGTTTTCATCATTGTTATTCTACTGGTCAGATGTGTTTATGAGCATAGCTGGAATTTTGCTTGAAGTGAATACTGGTTGTAAGATACCTGTTTAGAAAGAGGAGCTAAGATGAACGTAGTTATATTATTAGTGAGTTTAGTCATCGCGTTGGTCGTCTTGATACCGCTGTTGGAAAAGTATCAGCAGCGTTTAGGGCTAGATAAAATGCAAAAGTATGCCAAATATGTACTGCCTTTATTAATGGTGACGCTGATCATTAAACTTATCTACGTTTTAGTGGTCGGGTAACAAGCGCCGAGCTATTTTTTGCGGCGCTTACCATTTTGTAATTTCAACCATCCAGGCTTTTGCGAGCGATTTAATTCACTTAAAATAAGGGTTGCCTTTTCTATTGTGATCCTAAAGTCGGCGATATCTTTGTATACCTGAACTGCGATTTTTTTCCTTTTTACCGCCGCGCCGGCGTCTAAAAATGACTCGACCAATTTATTCAAAAAGCGTGTTAGCGGCGAGCGAGCCCGAGTATTATCTTTACTTTCTAAGCGTTGCGTTTGTTGCTCGAGTTTGCGCTTTATTTGCGTTAATTCGGCTTGGCTAAATTCGCTTTGGGCATTGGGCAACATTTTGAACAAGTCGAGCTTGTCAGCTAAGTATTGGCATTCAATCGCGCTGAGCTCCTCTTGCTGTAAAATTCTACTTAAGCCATTTCTAAACTCAGTTTGTGTCACGCTGCGGCGGCTTAGGCGCTCGCAATGCTGATGAAACAACTGCCACTTTTGCCACATGTACACATAGCCCAGTCCCGCACCTTTGATATTTTGCATGCCGACGATAATTTGGTGTTCATTTGGCAGTGCTTGTTTGGCAATGATTTGGTTTAAGGCATCAGGCTTGATGTCACTATCATGCACTAACGTACATTTGAGGGCGGCAAGTTGCTCTGCAAGCGCTGCTGTTTGCGAAAGCCTGGTGCTCAGGTCTTCAACTTCCAAAAGCGACTGGGCAATCGTCCACGCCTCAAAACGCTTTAGAGTGGGCTGATATGTTTCGTCTTCGCTATTAAGTTGCGATTGCAGCGAGTCGAGACTTGAAAACGCAGACTCAGGCAGCTTGTTTGCTGTAGTATTTAATGATGCGACTAGTGTATCCTGCGATAATGTGAGCCCAAAACGCGTGAGTAAATCGCACAGTGCGTTGTGATCGTTATTGCTGAAAATACTGTGTAAGAGGTTTTCCAGTGCAACCATAAAGTACTTAAAGAAGCCATCGATATTGGTGCCGATCACCACAATGGCATCAAAATGCAGATCATTGGCCAGAATGTTCGCAAATACTTGCGAGCGCGCTACACGGTCGTTACGATTATTAATCAGAGCAACAATTTGCCCCTGCTTTCCCTGTTCGACGATGTTTAAGCGTTTCCAATTTTCTATCGTTGCTAGTCGTTCGTTGGCAGACATGCTGTTGATAAAGCTTTGACTGATTGCACCGATCTTTGCGGTCGTAAATTGCTGGAGCACCCCAACATCGGGAATAACCCTAGAAGCCGTTTCTTTGAACACATAGTCTTTATTGATGCCAATATATTGCGCCATTTTGCAGACTAGGGCGATGTTATCCGGATGCTCAACATAGGGGTATTTTGCGAGAATGTCAGGCGTTATTTGATACCCATCGCCCCAATGAATTTGAATGAGCGACGTGTTTTTTTGCTCCGCCGCCAAGTTGAGCACGGAGGCCATATTCTGCTCGGCGGTGAACACTTGGGTATTGTAGCCCAAAAAGGCAGACATTTCTTTTGCCACATCTAAACCTGTTGGGCCCAAAATATCTTCATGATCTGGGTAGGCATTAGTAATGGTAGCAAAATTGTCTTTCATCCAGCGAACTAGAATTTTCACATACCTTGGGTTTAAGCCCATACACTCCCACAGGAAAACGTCCGCCTTTACCTGTTTTGCAAAATGTAGCACATCAGCTTGCTCCCAAATACTCGCCTTGTCGAAAGGCCGAAATAGCGGGATCTCATATTGCTCACCAGAAATTTTTGAATAGATAAGCATCGCTTCACAGCCGGTAGTTTTACTCACTACCCTCAGTGCTAAACTACTGAATAAAGCCGACTTAAGTCTCTCGGTTCCTGATTTTCCTCGTGTTCCCCAGCCGCCAATGGACACCGGGATGTGTTTGCGGTTTTGCTTTATTCTTTTACTGACATAAATATGCCGAGTCCAAAAGTAGCTAATAAATGCAAGCACAAAGAAAACCAGCTGCGAAATACTATTCTGATAAATGGCATCGACGTATTCTTTAAAACTGCTCCAAATTGTGAGTAGCGCTGAGGTGACACCAGAGCGAGTATAAAGTTGCTGAATGTCTTTCGCGACAGGAAATGGCGTTCCCGCGATATCCCCGTAGGCACTAAAGCGTAGCGAAAACCCCAGCGTGCTAAGTGCATCCAAATACTTACTTTGCTCAAGCTCGTTGCCTTTTCTTAAGCGGTCTAGCTCTGCAAACTGCCATGTTATGGTCCAGTACGCCTTAAGGCGTTGCCATAAAGTCGATGGCGGAGTAACGGCTAAAATACCATCTGGCGTATAGGTTTTGGCGTCTTCTTTACTGTGGTCATTGGTCAGTACACTTAGCAAAAAGTCGAGTAATGGTAGATGTGGTCGACTCGTTTGTTCAGCGATATTAAAGAGCAATTCCCCCGGCACTTTTGTTTCGCTAATTTCCGCGGTAGTGCAGCTAGGGACGTGGATCGATACGCTGGGCTTTTTCGCTTTGGTATGAGAATAGCTTTGACGTTTATCGGTACTTGGTTGTCTTATTTCGTGTATTACTCGCCATAATCTTCTTGCTTGACGATAGCCTTGTTGGATACGCCAGCCAGCTTTTGTTTTTGAGGCATTAAGACTTTGACCGCGCTGTGCGATATAAGAAAGTGAGCGGCCCAGTTCATCACGAGACCAAGTTGCCAGTGCGTCACTTTGTTCGTTGGCTTCAAGGGAAGCATTGAGCTGCGCGATGATGGCTTGATGATAGAAGCTACCTAGCTGCTCTCTGGCTCTGGTGATATAACGGCAAACGGCGATGTTTGTTTCGTTCGATAAACAGTCATTCAAGGTGTCAACAAACCGTTTGAAGCAGAGATCGGCTTGATTTGATTCAAGTTGCATATTCAACATAATACGCGCGCTTTGCTCAAGTGCTAAGCGCTTGAGTTGCATACTAAAGTCTCCAGTTAGTACACGTTGCCACAGTAAAAATGCAAAGTCGTGTTGGCAAAAGCGGTCGGCGGATAACTGTTTTATCAAGGTGAAAAGTACGGCATTTTCACTCTCTTGCTCAAACCGTTTGGCGATTAACTCTTGTGCAAACGATGTGGGATAAAACTCGACAAACTCTAGCGTAACCTGGCGCACCCTAGGTAAGGTGTGCTCGCTGAGTGCACAAAGCATATTGAGATCTTTTTCTGTAAGCTTTGGCTGGCTGACAATAATTTTAGGAAAGATACTCAAAATATAGAGTACTTCGGCATCAACTTGCTGACTATTTTCAATATCGTTCGCTTCTTCAAGCAAAGCCCACATGTAGGCACGAATAAAGGTGGGGCGTTGATGTATTAAGATCTCTAAAATATCGACGATTGCCTGATAGGGCATATTGTCAGACTCAAGCAATTCAATAAGTTTGGCGATAAGCTCTGCGTCTAATTCTGAGTCGACCTCATAGTTGTTTAAGGTTGCGACCATATTCACCAGTGCGCGGATCAAGCCATGACGAATATGTTGATTTTGACTATGGGCGAGTAAATTTAAGCAAAATGGCTGTAAATCCAAGCGTTGCCAGGCATTTTCTAGGGTATCGTGGTGAGCACGTAAATATCGATTC
The DNA here is from genome assembly GCF_024124685.1 of Pseudoalteromonas sp. OANN1. Taxonomy (NCBI): domain Bacteria; kingdom Pseudomonadati; phylum Pseudomonadota; class Gammaproteobacteria; order Alteromonadales; family Pseudoalteromonadaceae; genus Pseudoalteromonas; species Pseudoalteromonas sp. OANN1. The sequence goes on along the minus strand of NZ_JAMXSE010000011.1, from coordinate 55,300 downwards.
GTTAGCGCCCCAAGTTTGGCGATTAAAAATTTAACCTGTTGCTCAATAGCGGCAACTTGATGTTGATATCGAGCAACTACAGCACCTTCGTCAAACCATCGTGAAAAAGCTTTTTTATCTTGTTCTAACGCGGCGTTAGTGGTGCCAAGTTCTTGAGCATATGCAATAATATGAAGCTCTTTTTCACTGGCAAATTCAGACTTAGCGATACGCTGTACAAATCCGGTGTGGGATACCTCAAGCAGCAAAATTTGCTCATGTAGAGTCTCAATTTTATGGCGTAAAAAGGCGATAGATTGAAGTACCAGCCAGTCGGTTTCATCCTCGTTTTCAGGGCGATTGTAAATGAGTTCCCATGCACACAATTCGTCGATCAACGCACTGTATTTATGTTGATACAAGTTCAGCCAAAACTTTTCAGTTTCGGCAAAAAATAGGGCTTCTAATTGACTCTTTAAGGCTTCAACGCTCATGTAAATCTTGCTCTAATAAATGACTTAGCTGTAACGATTCAAAAATAATTTCATCGTGAGCATAGGGGGCAAAAGCGGTTTGCTGTAAGTTGCCTAAACGTACTTGTAGCCCAACCTGATGGGTATTGTTAAACCAGTCTTGAGTCCAAGTTACACCTAACCAACCCGCGGTGTTATGACTAAAGTCAAAGCCCGTTTGCCAACCCAATTGAGTTAAGTATTGCCATGTTGGATTAGGACGGTTCTGATCGGCAAATACATAGCTTGATGTTAATCCGGCATGAAAAATATGGCCTTGATAAAATTGATACCAATCAAATGAAAACAGTGCATTGTCGAGCGTTTGCCAATCTTGATTTGACGTCAGTGTAACGCCGGAGCTGAAGTAACTATCAACCCAGGGCTGATAGCGCAGCCCAGCATGCGCTTGCCAGCCGTGCTTGTGATTATTACGGTAAAAGGTGTACATATCAGGGCCAATTTGCTCGTCTGCAATAAATTCGTCCTTGCTGATACTGGTGTACGTGTAAAAAGGCTGCCACCACCAAATGCTTCTAAAACCGCTGTTATAACGGTGAATTTGGCCAAACTTTGCCGAAATACTAGAGCTTAAATGGGTTTCACTGATTGCCGTTGCATCCTGCCAGCGATTACGCATTCTTGCTTCTGCAAACCAGTTCGACTGTTTCGAGAGCCAATCATATTGACCATTGATGGAGAAAGTGTCTTGGTGATGATTATCCATCGTGTAGAAAGTATCGATGCGGTACCAGTTATTTTCATCCTTCATTCTCAGTGATACACCTAAATCGAGTGTAGTACGGCTAGGGCTAGGCTCCGTTGTCTGTACAATGTCGTCGCTATCAATATTCAAAAAGCCTTCGATGCCAGTGCGACTCTCATCAGTTTCAATGCGAGCCTGCTGAAATACGGGTTCAGCACTTGTTGGTGTTAACTGTTGCTTGGTTTTTAAGAACATTGGCACTTCAGGTACTAGGTTAACGCGGTGCAATGTTGGACTTAACGTCCAGATAGACATGCGTGCTAACGTTTGCTGCTGTTGGCCGGTTAGTGAGACTTGTCCTGCTGGGTGAAAATAGGTGGCTTCATGTCTAATACCATCGGCAAAGGTTTCAATTTTAATCAGACTATCTCGAGTTAATTTCGCCGTGATTGGGGTTGTTTCATCAGAGCGATAAAAAATTTGCCTCGTATCCAATGGGATATCATGCCATTGACCTTGGTCGAAGTATTGCGGACGGACACTCACACTTTGCCCCGATAGAGGGTTGAGCCAACGTAATTGCAATAGTCCTTGTCGCGTCTCGATTTGTTTAATGCCGTAATAGAGCGGTTGCATTGGCTGCAGCGAGATCACATCACCTTGATTTGGCCCTACTAGTTCTACATTAGCAGGCGGTGCAACAATTTGCTTGGCGGAAGAGTAGGCAAACTTTACTCTTACTTGAACTTGTTGGTACTCAGAAAAATCAATAGTCAGTATTTCGTTTGCTCTGAGCGGCAGGCCTGACGGCTGATTTTCTGTGAGGTGTGCGGTGATCTGGTCACCAACGCTTTGCGCCGCAAGCGTATCAACCTTTACCTTTTGCGTGCCAACATAGCTAGTATATTGTTCCGCGGCAAGCCATTGACCATAGCGCATCAAGCGGGCATATAAATCGGTTAAAACGGCATCACCCGATAAACTTGGGTGCAGACGTTGAAGGACCCTGTTGTAGCTTTCGTTAGACAATGTTTGCTGACTCAATTGATACAAGGCATTTATCGCGATTTCTTTAGCGCTGAGCTCATCTGCTATGCGCGCATCAGCGCGACTAACCAAGTGTGCAGACTTATCTACAAAAGCTGGAGTATTCGCGGTTTCTGGTTGCACCCGGATCTCTACAAACAAATCATTACTACTGAAAAGCGTGAGACTTTCATTTGCGGCTAATTGGATATATTGCTGTGATGCAACAGATAACCGAGTCGCTTGTGGTTGCAATTGTAAGTTTGCTGCAATATCACTAAATATGGGTAAAAGCCGGGTTTTGGCGTCGTGTTCATACAGCAGCCATTGGGTATTTTTGTATTCTTGTCCTTGGTAGGTTGCACGCGCACTTAGCTTGACCGTCAAAGGTGTTTTAGCAACCAGCTTGATGGGTTTATCTGAACTTAGCGGATAGTGCTCAGTTTGATCATCCAGTGACTCCACGACTTGTAAACCATAGTGACTGAGGCTGTACTGTGGTTCGGTAAGTTCATTTGTTTGAATTGCCGCGATTCGTTCGGCCTGTTTTGGTGTTAATGCCATTTGCTGGCTTGTCCACAGCGCTTCTTGCTGAAGCCCGGAGTCAAGTAGATATGTCAACAGGATATCATTGCATTGATATTGCGTGATATCGGTTTCGTGGGCAGTGCATAATAGGCTAGCTTGGATATATTCATTCCTTGCTAAATATCTCGAGAGTAGCTCATTGGCAGCGTATTCTCTTAAAGATTGGGCGGTGCTTTTAAGCAATGACTTTAGTAACACCTCGGCGTTTCCACTGCGTTCTAGCTGAGTCAAAATAGCAATATTAAGTTGCCAAGCCATTAGCGTAACTTGCTCACTATGACCACTCAAATACGGCTTTAGTTTAGCAAGCGCCATGAGGGGTTTAGTCTTTGCTGTCATTTGCAGCTCCGCAAGCACTTTAGTGGCGGTAAACTGGTCGTGGCTGTCTGTCTTAACGCTTATTTCCGGCGCACTCAGCCCACTCAGTGATAAATGATAAGTGTCCGCTCGATTTTGTTTGCTTCTTGCCAACAGACCTTGAACGAGTGGCCCTTGGCCTAGCGTTTCTTGCGTCATGGTCAAGAAGTCGGGAAATGGTTGTAATCGGTTGACTGCTACAGCGATATCAAGCGATTGCTTAGCACCTTCAATCGTCACAGCTTTGGATGCTGGATTTATGTGTAGGGTAAGTCTTTGAAAATGACTGCTAGGCGCAACAAGCAGCGTATGTCGGCCATGCTCGCTGGTGATGGTTAAGCGCTCTTGCGTTCTTGATCGAACATACAAGGTAATTGCATTATCCATTCTCAGTATGTTCTCAAGACGATAGTTAAGTGGCTGAGACGAGGTAATGTAATTGACTCGCTGAGCGCTCGAGGTGAGCAGCACTTGCCCAGCGGCGCTGCGGCTGCCCAGTGTTACTCCACTTATCGCAACATGATGAGTGAGCGGTTGAGGGGAGCTTGGCGTTAAAAAGTACAGTGTAGAGGCAATATCGTTAAGCATTTGCTTACGTTTGACCGCCAATGCTGTATCAGTAGCGCTAAAAGTGAGTGGAGAAGTATCACCATTCATGTAAAGGGCGCTAAGCTGCTCGTTCAGCTGTTTATTCCAATACGGATTAAATAACGACTCTTGCTGCTTTATTCCTGCATTGTCGTCGTATATACCACGGTGCATTTGTAGTAAGTTAAGGTAGGTAGGCACCGATGTTGTGATAGTGAGATAACTACCTTGCGGGACGGTAATATAATCTTGGTTAGATAAGCCGACTTTAGGCTCAAGGTACTCATCCGCTTGGATATCTGATATTGCAATGGTGCTGATAACCTCACCGTTAACTTTAATTGTAGCAGTACCATTTTGCGCAATCGCGTGCAGATCTTTTCGAACCTCTAGTTTGAGCTTTTTGGCGTGCTCAAAGAATACGCTTGTCACTTGTGTAGGTTGTAGGTGAAACCAGCGCTCTGTATCTTGCGCTAATTGCAGTATTTGGTCGTCAAGTCCTGGCAGTCTGAGTGCTCTTCGATACGGATCTCTATGGCTGTGCATACTGCCTTGCCAAAGCGCGAGAGATTGAGCGTTATCACCTGTGTATGCAACCTGAATTAAACGGTTTTGTGCTGTTGCACTCAGTTGGCAGCGGGATTGAATACATAACCAATCGGACGTTGGAATGGCACGTTGTAGCTCTGGAGTTTCCCCTGCAAAAAACTCGAATGTCTCGAGGGCATTTGGTGTCGTTACTAACCACGCGTGACTTGGCAAAAACAGCCACGCTTTTTGCTGCGGTGCAAAGTGCTTGTTAGCATTGGCTTGGATAAATTGCATACGTGACAGATCAACCCATTGGGCTGCCGTTTGTATCCCTATCTCATTTGCTCGGGATATCGTTGCAAACAGCATTAGTGTCATTATAAAAGTGATTGCACGCATTTAGTAAACTGCTCTAGTTGTTGATTGTTATTAATTAATTGCTTTCTTGTTTGATAGCTTAGCTCAATATGGATAAAGCTATATTCAGGAAGCGCAAGCTGATGCATGATATTTTGCGTCCCGCCAAGTTCTTGGACTTCTTGAGGGTAAATCAGCGCCCGATAACCTTGCTTAACAAGACAAGACTTCAACTTCCATAGTGTGTCGTCATTTGTTTTGCCTTGGCTCAAAATTATTTCGCTTAGTTTACCGGCGTCGGTTTTTCGCTTTTTCTGACTAAACCCATGTATTTGGAATACTTTTGCTGTTGGGTGTAAAGATGTAAAACTTACAATTGCTGAAGTATGAATATTGTGAGGTTGCTTGGCGTAATCATAGGTTTTACCTGTGTCGTTGTTATCGTATCTGTGTTTTGTGTTGTTCAGTAACACTTGGCAACTGTGCTGGAAAATGTGCTCACCAATGGTCTGCGTATGTTTATCATGAAAGCGATGTGGAACAGACACCACGCAAGGCCGATGCTTTGGTGCATATGTGACTTCGCCATGCGCGTCACTTTGAGGTTTTGGCGTCAATGTAAATTGCTCTGCGTGTTGCGTAAATTGCCAGCCATCGAGCGCTACAGGTTGCTTAAACCAGTGCGCCATTTTGCTGCTGTTGGGAATCGCAGCGTTAACATTCAATGACAGGCACAATGCAATGTAAAGTACGCAGCGACTAAGGCGTTTCATCTTGCCACCAGTTTAATGTTGCATCAGGCTGTTCATGTTCCTCTAATACACTTATCCAAACATCATGTGAAAAGCGAAGCGTCATGGTTTTAGGCGATGTTAAGTCTTGAAACAGCGGCAAAGTAATACTTGGATACTCGTACAGCTCTGCGTGATTAGGGTTAAAAAACATCCTCGTTTGTGCAGGGTTTAGGTGCAGTACAAAGTGTTTAGCTAAAATGGTGTATTCATCGCTTGGGGTGATTACCTTAGTGCTATCCAGAGCGGTTGCTACCGTGATTTCAGCTTGAGGGTCGGCACTAAACACTTTGACGACCAAAGCGTTAGGTTGCAAGTTATTCTCACTAACAGCAACGGTAAGTGGCGTTGTTTTTGCCACTTTGTACAGGCGGATCTTCCGCACGGTTCTTGGAAGCCCTTGATTGATGAAAAGTGCTTGGGTGTTCGCTAACTCCTCTATTTGTAAGCTGTTTAACGGAACTTCAAATAGTGTAGGTTTGCGCTTTTGCTTCACAATCACACTGCTTGGGTAGCTTGTTGCTTTACCTAGCTTAAAGAGTGCAGATTTAGCTACCTGACGATATTCAAACTCCATTTGCGGTACTGAGTTATCAAAGTAAGCTTGCTCAATGGGCACCAACGCGATATCCGATACAGCTAAAAGCTGATCTAAGTCTTTGGAGCGGTATTGAGGCTGCAACTCCGGTACTTCTGGTGGCGCTTCAAATAAACGCACCGATGCTATCTGCTTTTGCGTATGAAAGAGGTAATGGTTGTCGGCCTTTTGGCTAAACCATGCGTCAATACCCTGATAAATTGGACTTTCAGGGTCGCACACTGGGTCACAACGATGACTCAGGTAATTAAATGTTGGACTGCGGGCTTGCAGCTTCACCATCGCGTCTTCGGCTTCAATTTTGATTTGAGTAACGTTATCTGGTATTGCCAAATAACGCTTCTCTGCGGTTGGTAAGGTTTGTCGCTCCGTGGTTTCAGTTATCAGTCTATCAAACAAAGCCTGCTCCGCCGTTGCGGTAAAAACATAGTCCTTGATCAGCTCATTGTTGCTATAGAGGCTCACAGAGAGAGTGCTGCCGATAGGCGCGCGCCACTCTAAAGCGATATCGCTTTTAGGTGAGACTTGATAGTAAACCGGCGTTTGCGCGTTGAGCATATAATAATAACTATGTAGCGGAACTATAGGGTCGACGCCATTGCTAAATACCCGAATGCTGGTGGGGGCGCTTGCGCTAATGGTAACAAGGCCGGTTGGTAAGTTGCTTAGTTTAGCTTGCGCAGCGGATAGCACCTCAGGCGTTAGTGGCTTTGGCGCTTCGAGTTGGCGTAAATCGTGCCAAACAAAAGTAAGATTTGCATTCTCGGAATGACTTAATAAATATTCCGTGTGTTCATAGACGCGAAAACTAGCGCTTAGCTGCTCAGAAATAAACAAACTATCTAAGTCTAGCTGGGTCGAAAAATCATGATTAAGCACATTGTAGGGCAGTGATTCGTATAACAAGTCAGCACGAAAGTCAATATTAGGCACACCCTGCGGCGCTAGCTTTTGCCAATCTAACATGACTGAATTGTATTTTTCTTCGTTGGTTAAGGCGTTTTCACCTATGGTGTGGTAATTCGTCATGCGTTCACGCCACTCGGTTGGCCTTTTCAGCCACGCTTTGGCGGGGTCGGTAATACTGTTACTAGTTTGGGCATGGACGCGTACCACCACGCCTTTAAGCTGAGCATTCTCTGGTATCAACTTTAACGTGATAGTCGTAGCTTGTTGTAACTCTTCACGATTTAAATAAAAGGATTGTCCAGACGCCACGGCCAACGCTTCACGGTTTTCAATGATCTGTTTTACCTGTTGCTGAAAGTCGTTCGAGGCAGCTTTAGCTGCATGGTGATAAATACCGCGATAAATAATCGCTCCTTTTACATCAAGTAACTGATATTCAATAGCATAGTTGACAGGCTGATCATCCAGGGGCTGAGATTCGAATATCCCATTAGACAACACCCGAACAGACATGGTCCGAGACGCAGAAAAGGAAAACTTCAGTGCACTGTCGGTTTTTAGCCAATGAACATTGGAGCGAATATTAAACAGGGTCGAGGTATTTGAAGGCTCTGCCGATTTTACCCACACAAATAAAGTGACGGCGAACCAAACAAAAAGTAGCAGCAAAGCCGTAAAAATAGCAAATCGTAATATCTGCTTAATCCAGTACATACCGCCCCTCATGAACCGCTTTTGCATAAGTGGCTAAATCAATAACGCGATTTCTTCTTGGTAAGTATAGCGCGAGCAATACGTTATCTCGGGTAAACATTAATCCCAGCTCACCATTTCTATGGGTGCTGAAGGCGCTTATTTTACATTGGCTTTCAAATTGACAAAGTGCTTGGAGCATTGGTAAATGTTGGGTGGTGGCATAACGGCCAGTGGCGACGTTAAGCGCGTCAATAAATTGTGCACTAGCTTCATGCCAATCATCTGGAGAGAGGGTTAGCAAGTCGATCACTTTGAGTTTAGGTGTGTGCGCAACGGCTAAAAGGCGTTGCAATAAAGCGTCGTTGGTAATGGCAAAGTGCGATTTAAAATCTGATGCCAACCACAGTGCCGCTAACTCACTTTTTGGTGCGAACAGCTGATATCCCGACTGTGGTGTGGTACCTAGCTCTAAGCCTCTTGTTGCTTGTTGTCCTAATACGGTTTGAGTATTAACACCAAGATCAGCTAGCACCCTTTGAAGTTTTACTATGGTGTCATTATGAATAGAGTTAGGCGTTGTAAATTGGTACGCAAGCGCCGAAGGTCTGATGCTTGCAGGCGCGCTATGACTGCGGATCTGTAAATTAAGTAAGGGGTTGTCATAAAAGTAGCGCTGTGCACTTTGATACACCACATTAAATAATGACCGCACGTTGTCGGCTGCCATTACATTTGCATCTATGCTGGTATACGGATGAGCACCAGCGATTGCCAATAACTTTGCATGGGTGGCCGTAAACAACTGACCAGAGAACTCCAAGGTGTTACTTTCAAAGAGTGGTCTAGGCACCGCAATAGTGAGGGATGGTTTAGCCAGCAAGGCAATAAAGTACACCCCTTGACCCAAATCATAGGCAGATTTGGTATCTAAAGGAGAAATTGCAACGAATTGCCCTTGGTTATTTTTAACTAAAGTTAATTGGTACTGTAATAGGTTTGCTACGCGATTTATCTGACTCAGCCTTACCTCAAGCGTTTCCTGCGTTGTTACTATCTCAAGGTTTTGGGTGATGGCAAATAGCGGCCTTAACACTTCATATTCCCACAGTGCAGCACTGGTATCGCTCAGTGCGCTAAATGCACCGCTACCTTTGGCGCTAATGTGACTTGAAAATGCTTCAATAAGTGCCTGTATGCTCTCATCGCTTGTGCTTATCTTATCTATGTCTTTGTCGATACGTTGCAGGCCATATGCGCTTAGCAACGACGAATAGCTATCCGAGCTTAAATACGCCTCAATCATCTGGCCATGGAACTGGCTGTAAGGTAAAGGTGCATTTGCCGCGAGACCAAAGTGTGCATCGTTGATATTAAACAAGGTAGCAAGTTCAGATTGTTGCACTGAGCTTGGCACACTGTTAAATATCCACATCTGTGCGTCTTCTTTTAAACTGTGTTGGTGCATCAATTGGCTTACTTGCCGATTAATCTCTCTGAGTTGGACTACCTCTGGGGTATCCATCGCGATGAAAAAGTCACTGTAGAACTCGCTTTGTTTGCCGTTCTTATTGCCACTTTGGTTAGGTCGCGCATTGCCAAATGCCATAGCCTGACTTTGCCAATAGGAAAACAATATCCCACCAGCTTCGCTGGCAAGACGCTCAGCGGTGGGGTAAGGCACACTGATGATATGGGCTTTTTGAGCAGCTAAATTAATGATAAACAGGCCGCGTTTATGATCTTGTTGATTGTCTTTTATTACTAAAAATTGTGTCGTACGCTGCAAAGAAAAGTCGGCTTGACGCAGTAAGGTGGCGGCCTCGGCATAGCGTGACTCACTATCCTGCTTAAGCAACCTAATTGCTTGCTTAAAGTGGCTACGTTGCTGCTCGGTCACATATTGGCTGACATTAACGTTAGCCGCATTTTGAGTATACAGCTGGCTCTTGTAATTACTGATCACTTGGCCGAGCGTTAAATCGCTAGCTGTTTCATTTATCGCTAATGTATTACTTTGTACAAATAGGCTAGGAATAATCATAATCGCAAAACCGATGCAGATGGCGATAAAGCCACCAACAATTGAGGTTTGAAAAGTTGCACGGATCACAAGGCCTAACGCATTTTTTTGGTAAATTTTAAGGGCGAGTAAGGTCGATAGCATGTAGCCAAAAGCAAAGGTATCGGTCACTTTTAAGGTTGGAAAGTAACCGACGACGACGTAGTTTAAAATCAGTTTGTAGACAAAGCCAATATTAAAAAACAGCAGCATGAGTCGTGCGCCTTCGATATTGGCGTGTTTTAAACGAGTAAAGTTTAAGACTACATATCCAAAGACTAAAATAATCGCTGTTTCTACGAATGATGTGAGCAGCTTAGTGGGTTGCATCAGTTGCAGAGCTAGCAGCGCAGGCAGCATAATGCCATTAAATTCCCAGCCGTACTTTAAATTAGCCCTTGATGCGATAAACGCGGTGATCACCAAGATAATATAAGCTTTAGGGGCTGCAATAATGGAGGCCGCAACAGCTTCGTACATGACGGCAAGATTGGCAATGCTAAAGTTGGTGAACGTCATCAATCCAAAACGAATGATGATATAGGTAACAATCAACTGAATAGCAGTGACTTTTATGCCATATTTAAAGCCGCCATTCCACATTACATTGGCGGTCAATGCGATGATAATCAGCCCGAGACTATAAAGCTGTGCGGCATAATCAAAAGTGATGTCCCATTGTGTTAAGTACGCGGCGACCAGTGGCCAAAACAGCACATCCATGGTAACTCGGACAATAATGCTTAACAAAACGATGGCAAAAAATCGGTCGCGGCCAAACATTTCTGCATAGCCCAGTCGCTCAACAAGTGTTTTGGCAAAAAACCGCATTAAGCCATAAACGACAATGGCCTCAACAATGATCACCCAAGCCGATGTTGGGCTCACGATAAATAAAGGGACTAGGTAACCTGGAACCACTAAACCAGTTAACGGGAAGCCAAACCTTAGATTGAAAAATGCAACAACCGCGATGCCTATCCAAACACACGTGATAACGGACTGCCCAAGTCCGCCCGCACTTGGGAATAGCGTCAGCGTCCAGTCCATCTATTCGTCATCCCACTCTTCAGGCAAAAGTTGCTCGTTAACCGCAAGTTGCTCTGACAAGTGTGTTAAAAAGGCTTCTTTATCATCTAGCTGAGATAACTGCTCGCCAAGGTCAATAAATTCAAATAACACCCCGCTGGTTTCAAATGGGGTACTGGCGTTAAGGCTGGTTGATTGTTTGAGTAAGGCGCGAATGCTTAGTAAATAAGTTCGATTGTCTAAATATACGGGTAATACGATTTTGCCACGTTTTAGGGTTAAATAGCGCAGCTTTCCTTTAGCTTGTTCACTATCCATCTCGGTACAGCGACACAGTAAGTCTAAGGCGGACATGTCGAAAATAGACAGCTTATGCTCTCTCGCAAAGCGTTCAAGAGATTCATTTACCTGCACAATTTGGCCAAATAAGTTATATAAAATACTGGCACTGTGAAGCTGGTTGAAGACATGCTCCAATGAGGTGAGTTTTTGATCCATCTCATTAATTGCATTTTTGATTTTATGACTTAACGGTTCCTTTAGAGAAAAAGTCAGCGCCCGAGTCAGTGTGCTTTTGAGGTTTTTTTGCTCAGCAGAAAATACTTTATAGTGGAATAATAATTCACCAATTTGATGTGCAAAGAGATTTACATTTTTAATAAATGCTTGCTCATCAAAGTTATCTTGAGGAGTGACGGTTAGCGCCCAAAAACCCCGAACATCTCCTGCGTACATCAAGGGTGCGATATACTGCTGCTCATCTTCCGCGAGATGTTGGAAGAAAGGACGAGTAATTTTGATAGCACCAAAGGCTTTGATTGCATCGGAATAAGGTACTCGCTCGTAATCTCGTCGCATCTCTAAGATATCACTGAGCTGGCAGTGTATCGCGCGTATTTCAGTTACTCTGTGGTCACCCTCTAAGCGAGTGAGAAAGATACTTCTTCTCAGATTAAGCTGCTGATTAACCAGTTGGATGATTGCATCCCAAGGTTCATTATGCTCAAGAAAGTGCCGTGGTAGATATCGACCCATCATACGTTGCTGGATCAGGGCGATGAGAGACTTTAAGTTTTCTTCTTCTGACCATTTCAAAGAGATAAACACCCAAAGTAGCGTCAGCCATATCAAAGATAGCAGCTCACCAAGCGGCAATAACACGGAGTACCAATGATGCGCAGCAAGGCCACTTATGATCAGTAATATGCTGGTGGATACCGCAATGATGACATTGGTCTTGGTCGCATTTCTTTGGTACCACACTAAGAAAAATATTGATGCTAGTACCATGAGTGCGACTATCGTCACTTTATTTAAAGGCTGAATAAAGCTGTCGGATGCAAAGCTATTGGCGATAAATGCCTGTAGGTAAACAGGCGGAAGTTCTTGCGCACCAAAATAAGCATTACTATTCAAGCGTGAAAACTTTGAATGCTGAGCAACTAAGATGACCTTTTCGCTGAGTTGTGCTGTGAATAGGTCACCATCAAGTACTCTCTGCGCACTGAATTTTGGTAGTGAATAATAAGGCAGCGAGTAGTCTATGATTTTGTTGAGGTATTCACCATGCTGCGGAAATATTTTATCCCACAGTATGTCACACGTGTTTGCTGGTGGTGCAAGGCTGATTGCGCTGCCATACCAATTTTCTGTTTCCAACAGACAAACCGATTGCGTATTGAATGGATAGTAAATCGAGCCATCGTATTGTTGTGGCGAAAGTTCGGTATTTGCAAAGAACACAACGGCTTTTGGTTGATAGTCAGAGAGTATTTTTACCAACTGCTGATGTTGTTGTTGTAAGTTTTCCGCTTCAATCACGACTACTTGCGTTGCTTGTGTGGTGTTGAGCTTAGAAAACCATTGTAACCCGATTAGGTTTACCTGTTTATACAAGCCGGACGCTGAGGCGATCAACAAAATAGCGAATAAGCTCATAAATAGCCAAAACTCACGTTGGCGTTTTATAAAGTTTAATTGACTAAAAACCGACATGCTTTTTTTACTCTCTTATTGTTGGCTAAAAGTGAGAGTCAGCTCAGTCGTCTTCGCTACTTTTACTTTAATAAATTCTTGGCCATGGATTTGTGCGCTTTGCCACTGACCGTTTTGAAGTTGCACAGGGCGCTGCCACGAGATCATCGCAATATCATCTAAAAATAAGGCACTTTCACCACTACTTGGTGGCGCCATGGAGAGGCCAAACTGGACTCCACGAGCAGGCAGCCCTTCATCACCAAGCACAACGGAATCGTCAGGTAAGGTAATGTCTTGTCTAAACGTTTGCCACTCATAGCTCCCCGCTGGCTTTAATTGGGGCGTTGACTCAGAAAAGATAAGGCTATCTTCTGATGTTAAGATACGAATATCAGCCTTAAACTCACCAGCGTTCTCTCCTTTGGCATAACCAAAGAGCGAGAGCTCATGGTAAGCCTGTGCTGTGCTCGGCGCTGGTGTAATAGGCATGGTACGAATTGTGTGTTTGAACGGCACACGCGTTGGTGTTTCGTTAAATTGCGTTCGTTGTAAACAAAGCCCTTGTACGCCACGATATTTGCCGACTAAACACGGCGCGATATCGTCGGCCTCAATTAACCAACGAGAGACTTCCCCTTTTTCGTTATCGCTGTCCCAGTCTTCAAAATCCCCAAAGAACAATAAGTCCCGTCCAAGCACAATCTCTGCTTGAGCATCACTAGCTGTGAGTTTACTAAGGAACTCAGCACTGCTTGAATATTGGCGTAAATCGACAATATGCTCACCGGCTTCTAAGGTAATAACTTGTTGCTCGGTTGCTTTTGCTTGAACCGGTTTATCGAAGGTGACTTCTGCAAATCCCGAGCGCAATGAGATACCGACTTCGGGTGAAGAAAATTCAGCGATACGTTTTAGTAGGGCATTGGCAAGGTCGCCACTTACAAACTTAGGAACATAGTCTTCTAGATAAACGGGATAGGCTTTTAGTGCACTGATTTTAGGTGTGCCTGCAGTTTCTAACTCTACCACAGCTATCAGTCCTAAAAAGGTTTCAAGACGATTTTGCTCAAACACAAAGTTGCCTAGCCCAAGTATGCTTGGTACGCCATTGTATAAGCCAAACCCTTGCGCAACGTGAGGATGATGGGCAATCATCAAGTTAGCGCCATTTTTGGAAAGTAAATCAAATCGGTTTGAAATATACGCCGTTGGTGCGTATGAATACTCATCACCGCCGTGAAGCTGAGCCACAACAAAGCGGCCGTTGTTACTGGCTTGCACCACTGTTTCTTTCATACCATTGGTATCTGTTAGATCGGCAGCTCCCCCTTTAGCGTCTGATGCCACATAAGTGACGGTATGTTGATCGCCTGTAATAGAAGTCGCGGAAACAAAGTCTATGGTTGCTTCACCAAGGCTTAGACTATAGGGCTTAAATGCCTCTGCCGCGCTTGTGCCTGCGCCACTGTGTTTTAGTCCGGCTTGCTCGACGTACTTCAAGGTATCGTTCAGTCCAGATGCTCGATAGTCATAAACGTGGTTATTGCCAAGTGCGACATAGTCAATACCCAAATCATTGAGGGCAATTAATGACTCTGGCAGACTAAAAAATGCAAACTCTTTACTTGGATGGACCGTGGTTGGGTTTTTTAGGATTGGAGACTCCAAATTAACCGAAGCAAAATCGACATGTTTAAATAAAGGATGCATAAACTGCACCAGCGCTTGGGCATCAGGTCCTGCGCTTTGGGGCTGGATAAGTCCGTCAGGGGTGCTGGGCAATGAATTCCCCATGGTAATGAGATCAGGGTTGAAATAACGACGCCCAAACATGGTATCACCCGCGAAAAGTACGGTTTTTAGCGTGCTAGACTTAGCTTTTAGTTCAAGCGTGAGCTGCTGTTCATTGTTACTTTGATTCGCTAAGGTAAAAGCCAAGGGTAAATAATCGGGGTGAGATATTTCTGCAACATAAGCGCCGTATGCTAGAGCCGACAGGTCAAATACACCATCGCTATTTGAGGTAAATGACAGACCATTTATCGTGAGGTTGGCATTGGCGATGGGCATCGCTTTTGTGTTTTGCAGCAACACGCTTAAATTGGGCGTCTCGTTATCCCTATCTTGTTGGCTTTTATCTTCATCCTTATCGATTTGTGAAGGACCTGTTTCATTTGGGTCCTCTACTGAGCAGGCCGTGAGCGCAAATAGTAATACTACATTTAAGATTTTTTTCATTGTGGCTAGCCTGCTTTCAAAAAAGATACATTATCCAATTCTTTAGTATTATATCTGTAACTCTTTATGCGTTGCAATCCTTAGAAATGGAATGTAAGTTTCTAAATCAAAAACTTAACAAATGCTTAAAAACGTCTTAAAAAACAACTTTTTTCAGTTCTTCATTAGTATAGGACAAGAATTTGCGAGGATAGCTAAAATTCTGTTCAATATTCTTTACGTTTTTCTAGTCGGCCAGCTATTCTTAGAGTATGATCTCGTCAATTGTGAAAACCCGCTTTGAGGAACAAATGCGTCTAGAGATACATTGCGCTGACCGTATTGGTATTGCCCAAGAAATTCTCAATATCTTGGTGAGTTACCGTGTCGATTTGAAAGGTATAGAAGTCGATTCAGTAAATTGTCGAATGTACGTGAGCTTTCCACCCATCGAATTTGAACAGTTTCAGAAGATTATGCCTGAGATCCGCTTAATCGATGGTGTTGAAGATGTTCGTACCACAGCGTTTTTACCGTCAGAACGTGAGCATAATGAGCTGAATACCTTGCTCAGTGCATTACCTGATGGTGTAATTTCTATCGACGCTAAAGGCTGGGTACGTCATTGCAATGACGCAGCTTGTCGCGACCTTAACATGGTTGAAAAGGAAGTGATCGGTGCCAACATTAACAACCTTTTGAAAGGGTTTAACTTTACCCGTTGGTTAGAAGGTAAAGAGGTGTTAGGCCAGACAACCCGTGTAGAAGTGGGTGGGGAAGATTTTATTGCTGATATTTTGCCAATTTCGGTGCCCCAAGGGATCGAAGGCGATGTATTAGCCGGTGCGGTGATTAACATTAAATCGCAGTCGCGATTAGGACAACAAGTCAGTGCGTTTCGTCGTTATGGCCAAGAAAGTTTTGCGACGATTCATAACCACAGCACAGCCATGCGTAGAGTCGTGCGTGAAGCCAGAAAAATGGCACAGCTAGAAGCGCCAATTCTGATCACAGGTGAAACTGGTACGGGTAAGGAGCTATTGGCTAGAGCATGTCATTATGCGTCTAACCGTTCGTTAAAGCCGTTTATTGCGCTTTCTTGTGCTTCGCTGCCAGATGACGTTGCCGAGTCTGAGCTTTTTGGTTATGCAGGCTATGAAGAAAATGCAGCGCCAAAACGTGGTGTATTAGAACAGGCTGATGGTGGCACGGTATTCCTTGACGAAGTGGGTGAAATGTCAACCCAGTTACAAACTAAGTTACTGCGTTTCTTACAAGACGGCACGTTCCGAAAAGTCGGTGACGAGAATGAAGTTAAGGTTAATGTTCGCATCATAGCTGCAACGCAAAAAGACTTGCCTGCCATGGTTCAAGAGGGCGTATTTAGAGAAGACCTTTACTATCGCATTAACGTACTAACGCTTGAAATTTCTCCACTGAGAGATAGAAAAGCAGATATCGGGCCTTTGGCTGAACATTTTGTACAAAAATATGCCCAACAAAATGGTCATCCAGCGCCAACACTTGCTAGAGAATGTATTGAGTTTTTAGAGAGTTATCCTTGGCCTGGTAATGTGAGGCAGCTAGAAAACGCCATTTATCGTGCGGTTTCGTTGCTTGATGATAAAGAGCTTCGTACTGAGCATCTAAACTTACCGACCTTTACCCATGACTTAGGTTATTTGGAGTCTGATTTTGAAGGGACGTTGGACCAAGCGGTGAAGCGATTTGAAGCAACCTTGTTGCGCAAGCTTTACC
This sequence comes from Pseudoalteromonas sp. OANN1, assembly GCF_024124685.1. Classification (NCBI taxonomy): domain Bacteria; kingdom Pseudomonadati; phylum Pseudomonadota; class Gammaproteobacteria; order Alteromonadales; family Pseudoalteromonadaceae; genus Pseudoalteromonas; species Pseudoalteromonas sp. OANN1. The sequence goes on along the minus strand of NZ_JAMXSE010000011.1, from coordinate 38,622 downwards.
CCGCTTATCCGAGTTCAAGGCAATTGGCTAAACGTTTGGGATTAAGCCACACAGCCGTAGCCAACAAGCTGCGTGAGTATGGGATAAATAGAAAAACAGTCAAAGTATGATCTAAAGGCCACGTAATGTGGCCTTTATGATTTAGTTCCCATGTCTTTTGTCACGCCATCTACCTTAATATTCTTGATGCCATCTTCTTCAAAAGAGACTGTGATACTCACGTTATCTCGCGCAAAGAAGTAATCTATCCCATTTACCGTTAAGACGTAATTACCCTTTACAGAGTCGCTAAATTCTTTTTTCACAAGAGAGATGTGATGATCTGCAATTTGCCACTTAAATTCAGAAATAAAACCTTGATTGAATTCTTGGATCCACACGCGGGTATCGTCTTTACTCAGTGTAATGGCAACTGAGTAAGACTCTGGTAGTTCAGACATGTCATAATGATTTGCACCGATGCGAAACTGTTCAGTCTGTTTGTTCCAAGCAAAACCAAACTCAAACGCTTTCTCTACACCGGTTGGGTAGGTTAGCGCGCCTTCTCCTTTATAGTCAAAGTCTGCGTAACACATACCGGAAAAGGCAAATAAGGTGGAACAGGTAACAAGGGATAATTTTTTCATTGACTTCACTTCAGCTATTTTACTTAATTTGAGGCTCGCGTATGTAACAACCGAACTCATTGTTTTTAAGCTCATTTTATGGGCCTTTCTGGTCATGCTAGAAAGGCGTTCATTTTTTGAAGCTCAGGTTATTAATCTAGTTTACCGACAGCATTACCGCAACCAAGGGTCAAAGTAATGTATCGGTTATAGACGCAAGCGTAGCAAAATAATCACTTTAGAATATGAATTGCTATGCTAGAATCGAAAAATTATAAACTGGTAAGACCATTGTTATGAATTTATATTTTCGTTTACTGCTGCTGTTTTGGAGAATAAGACAGAATAAACAAATAGCAGATTCCATTTTGTCTCCGATAGATATTGAGTACCGCGCCCTGCCAAGCGATTGCGATATCAATATGCACTTGACTAATTCACGATACCTCGCATTTATGGACTTAGCACGCACTTGGATGACAGAGCGAGTTGGGTTATTTGCAGCTGTGATGAAACGCCGCTGGTTTCCAATTGTGAACGCAACGGCGATTACTTATATTCGCGATATCAAGCCGCTGCAAAAATTTACCATTACCACTAAGGTGGTGGGATGGGATCACAAATACTTTTACATTGAACAGCGCTTTCATTCTAAGCGTGGACTGCACGCGATTGCATATGTGCGTGGGGTATTCAAACGTAAGGGCGGTGTAGTTGCGGTCGAAGAAATGCTAGAAGTGGCTGGGTTTGACGGTGAGGTACCTATTTTATCTCCTGAGATTATGCATTGGAAAGCCATGTTAGAGGCAAAGAAAAACAGTAATCTATAAACTATAAAGGCCACATCAGTGGCCTTGGGGATTGAGAAAGTAACAGTAATTCTGTGTTCTATACGGTTTAGGTATTAGAACTTATATTTCACACCGAACATTGCTACAACAGGGTCTAGCTCTACGTCAGATGTTAGTGCCTTTACGCCGTTAGCGTAAACAGTTGCATCGGTATTAATGTCCATTTTAGAGATCATGCCATGCAGACCCCACTTTTCATTTAAGTCGTAGTTAAAACCAATTTGTAATGCAATACCAAAAGAGCTATCCAAATCAACTTCTACGTCGTTAGTTTTTAGTGTTGCTTTCAGTGCTGCACTTGGCTCTTCATCGAAGAATACTGTGTAGTTCAGACCTGCACCGATAAATGGACGAAACTTAGCGCTTGCATCAAAGAAGTGATACTGTGCAAGTAATGTTGGTGGCAGGTGTTTAATGTCAGCGATTTCAGCCCCTGCTAAGCCACCAGCACCGTCAACTGTGTGAGAAAATGGTGTTGCCGCAACCAGTTCAAATACGATGTTATCGCTGTAGTGGTAGTCAAGCGTGATACCTAGCTGAGTATTTGAGTCAGCAACTAGACCAAGAGAGTTATCTTGATCAATTGCAGAAGCCGAATTGTCAGGGTTTACGTTAATAGCACCAACATTAACACTGAAATTTGCGTGTGCGAAGGGAGCAGCAACTAGCAGAGTAGATAAAAGTGCAGCGCTTAAAGTTTTCATTTTCTTCTCCTAACCCTATGTGAGGACATTTTTAAACTGTGAAACAGTGTGTGTTTTCAATGAAGCCATCTTAAAAGGGTTCAAAAAATGAAAAACTGTTCTAGATCAATTTTTAAATTGTAAGATTTCAGAAATTTTTGAAAGTTTGATTTAGATTAAGTTTTCTCAATGTCATTAATTTGCATTAAAACTGCAATGCTGTGGTCAAAGTTACATCTTTAAATAATTGCTAGATTTCACCTACAAATCATTCTTAGTTATGTCACTAGCAACACAGTATCAAAACCTCAGTACTTCATACGCGACAGAAATATTAACGCGTTTGATCCAAGCGCCTTCGGTTACGCCTTGTGATGCAGGCACTATCGCATTCATGTCAGAGCAACTCGCCGCGCTGGGCTTTACTATTGAGCAGTTTGAGGTGCAGGGAGTAAAAAACTTAATTGCAAGTTATCGCTTCTCTCAAGGACCAACTTTTGCTTTTTCTGGTCATGTGGATGTCGTGCCTGCAAATAATAAAGGCTGGATTGTGCCACCATTTAGTGCGCAGGTTATTGATGGCGTGATGTATGGACGTGGTGCTGCGGATATGAAAGGTGGCGTTGCCGCAATGCTTGCTGCAACCAAAACATTACTACAGCATCGTGAAAAATTACGAGGAAGCTTTTACTGGTTGCTCACTTCTGACGAGGAAGGTGAAGCGGAGTTTGGTTCTAAATTGATTGCAGAGCGATTAGCTGAAAATGGCATCGAGCTAGATGCTTGTTTGGTTGGTGAACCGACTTCACACCAAGTGGTAGGAGATACGGTTAAAAATGGTCGTCGTGGGGCGATTTCTGGGCGTATTCAAGTTAAAGGAAGAGCGGGGCATGTGGCTTATCCAGAACAAACGATTAATGCAGCTCACATCGCAGGCCAGTTGGTTAGTCAACTCGCGCTTTTACCTTGGTGGAAAGACGAAGCGGGATCGCAAACCACGCTGCAAGTTACTGGGATCACAGTTCCAAATATCGTGGATAATTTAGTGCCAGCAGAGTGTGAAATCACCTTTAATATTCGTTACAGCCATGCCTATAAGAGCCAAGAAGTTGTGCACTATATCCAAGAGTCGCTGGCTAAATCTGGTGCCATGTTAGCGATCAGTTGGGAGCGGCCTTGTGAGTCGTTTTATACCGGCGCAAAGCAAGAAAACTGTTTCTTAACGCTGGTAGAACAAGCAATCCAAGAAACAACGGGGCAATATCCGAGTTTAAGTACGGCAGGCGGCACCTCCGATGGTCGCTTCTTTGCGACCGGAAAAACACAAGTGATCGAATGCGGGGTAAAGAATGATTCAATTCATCAAGTGAATGAACATCTATCCCTCAGCGACCTGCATGCGATAGAAAAAATATACTTATCTGTTTTAAATAGGTTTTTTAAAAAAGTTGAAAATTTTTAAAAGAATTTTCTTGAAAATAAATCTGCTGACCATAAATAGCTTTATGAGGACGCCGATAGGGCCTCATAAATTAAATAACTATTTGTTTTAAAAGTGCTTATTGGTTCTTTTTGAAGAGTGAGCACCTATGTATAGCTTTAAGAGGATACAAGATTATGCGTACAGTAGATTTATCACCATTATATCGTTCATTTATCGGTTTTGATCATTTAGCTTCTATGATGGATGCTGCTGCGAGAACAGATAAACAACCTAGCTATCCACCATACAACATTGAAGCGCTAGGTAAAGACAAGTATCAAATTACTATGGCTGTTGCAGGGTTTACCGAGCAAGAGCTAACACTGGAATCAGAAAACAATACGTTGACCGTAAAGGGACAAAAGCAAGCGACTGAAGAAGCCAACGAGCGTAAATTTATTCATCAAGGGATCGCCGAACGCGGGTTCGAGCGCAAGTTCCAACTTGGTGATCATGTCAAAGTATTAGGCGCAGACTTAGCACACGGCTTACTGGTTATTGACCTTGAGCGCGAGATCCCAGAAGCACTGAAGCCAAGAAAAATAGAAATTGGCTCGGGCAACTTGCTTGAAAGCAAGTAATATCAATCTAATTTATTGATTTCCAACTCGCCGCCGTCAGGCGGCTTTTTTTTGCCTAAATACAAAGCATTTGTTATTAGTAACGTTATGCCTCACTTGTTATTCCCCAGAAAATGAAACTAGGACTAAGACAATACGTAAAAAGACGAAATGGTGTACCACTGGGTCATAGTCAGTCATTAGGAAACATGTTACGGCGCGCTTTCGGCGCTCAGTCTTTCGATGGCTTCTGGGTTTATTGGAATCCTATCTGGAGTTATTACTTGGCGCGTTTCGTATTTCGTCCATGTGCAGCGAAAGTGGGGGAAAAACTTGGCTATTGGTTTACTTTTATCGTGAGCGGCGCATTGCATGACGTCATTGTTGGATTAGTGGTGGGAGAAGCTATTTTTACATTTACCCCATTCTTTGCTGTACTCGGGGTTGTTGCGCTTGGATTTAAAGTGACGGGGTATCGTTATCCGAGTCAGCACTTTCTCATTGCATCTTTGTTTAACGGCTCGATCATTGTATTTAGTTTTTATCTAAGTAGTGTTTTTAGCGAGTTACTTGTAAGGTAGAAGAAAAATATTGCGTAGAGATGAAGAATGGAGCTAAAAGATAAGCTGATATTGTTGTTGAAATCAGGTGGGTTGTCGTTACTCATCGCGGGTGGATTTTATACTTTGTTGTTTCACATGTCTGCCCAATTTCATCACCAAGTGCAATTTTCGCCCTTTTCGCAAGATACCGGCGTAAACGCGATGCTAATTTATAGCTTTTTGGTTTTTCTATTTAGTGCCATTTTTAGCTATTTCTTTTTGAAAATGCATGCTGCCCGTCATGATATGCATGTTGATGGCTTAGTTCTGAGCATCAAATATACACACTTAGTGCTTTGGGGAGGTGTTGTCAGCATTGCGATTTATATCTTATTACACATGAATCAACATGTTTTGGTGTTAAATCAAGCCAAAGACAGCCACACTTCAGCTCAGCAACTTGAAGCGTTGGTTTCTTATCTGCCTGAAAGTGGCGATGTGATAGATCTTGCGGTTGCACAAAACCCCGCGACGGCACCAAACACGCTAACTTATTTGAGTCTAAAACGAGACTTTGCTACGCACCTTGCACTTGCCATGAATCCAAGTACTCCCAAAAAAGTGCTTGAAGAAATTATTAGTTATTATCAGGGAGGACAACAAGATGTAGTCCTCAATGCAGTGATGAAAAACCCTAATGTGGCTAGCGGCAACATTCAGCTTCAGGTACGTTGACAGTTTTATTCTCTGACTGAGCGTGTAGGAAACACAAGTAGAGCCACTGGCTAACTTTATTTGTTATCACGTTCGCTCAATTCAGTACGCAATTTACTTTGCATGTCTTTAAGTGCTGTAATTTTATCTCTTGCCTCTTGTAACTGTTGTTGTGGTAATCCCTCTTTAATCCCACGTGCTAGCAGCGTTTCTATTTGCGCTACTTTGCCATCAACAGCCGCAATATACTGTTGTTTTAGCTTGGTGTCTTTTTGATCCAAATATGCTTGGTAAGCTTCGGTATCCGACAAATCGCCCTGAAAATCATCTATCTGCTTTTCAGCTTGGTTTATTGGCGGCAGATATTCAGGTTCCGTGATTGGCTTAACGCCTTTGAAAGAGGTCTCTGCATTTGGTTTGATAGGAGCATAAGTATTGAGTAACGTTTCAGTTCTTTTCTCCTGCTCAGGCTTTGTCTGCGAGGGGGTATTATATGTGGGGTTTTGCCAACCTATGCTGGCAAAACGCAGTGTGAATACAGCGATCACTGCCCCAAGGAATATGACAATCAATGCTTGCCAATACTTCATATTACTGCTCCGCTGTTTGCTGCTTTCCAAGCCATATAATCTTGCTCGAATTTGTGCTGAGCAAACTCTTGGGTCAGTGCCCGCAGTGCTTGGTAGCGTACTGTTTCACTTTTCACATCGTAGTAATCATATACAGGTGACTGACTATACAATACTAGCCATTCGCCACTTGGCGTGCGAATACTAGGTGTTATCTTGCCTTGTTGATTACTAAACGCCAGCTGTGTTTCCCATTTCGGCGTGCTTTGGCGCGTCAGCGGAGTGAGTTGGGCCTGCCATATTAATATCGGGGTATATTTAGCGACGGCTTGTTGCCATGAGTGTGCATTTGCATAATCATTAAATTGCTGTGCGGCTTTTTGTTCGGGAAATTTCGCTGCGCTCGCACTGACTTGCTTGATGTATTTAAACCGCTTCTTATGACGCTCATAATACTTCGCGATAGCGCTTTCTGGAATTTCACTTCTTAGGGTATCAACATACTGGCTCGTTGCACCATGCATCTCTTCCTTAACACCAAGAAATGCCAACATGCTCGGCCTCAATAGTTCTGCGATTACCACTTGTCGTAACTGTTCTATTGTCAGACCTTGCTTAGCAACATAAGGTTTTGCGGCGGTAAATAGCGCCTGTTGATTGAGATGTTGATTGACAATAGCTTGCAGTAACGCGAGTTCTCCTTGGTGAAGTTTAAAGCGGTTTTGCATTGATTGGCTATGTAATACTTGGGCAAGTGTCAGTGGCGCTGATTTTGTTAGTTGCAGCTGTTGCCATTTGAGTAATTGCTCAGCAGGGTATCGCCCATCAGCGGGGTACTGTCCTAGTAAAGACAGCATCTGATCCTTATCAAATACCAAAGGGTAGTGTTTTTTTTCAAGCTGAGAAAGTGCCGGGAACCAATGTAAGAGTGAGCTTGCGAGAAACTTATCGACGTGATATTGGGTGCTGAAACCAACGTTAGATTGGCGATCCAAAATACTTGGGTTAAGTTGCTTCGCTTGGAATAATAAGAACTGATTTTCAAGTAACTGCGCCGTAGTTTGCTTTTTAGATAGCGTTCGGCCTTGTTCAAGGTAGAGTTGATGGACTAAAGGCGTCAGGGCTTTAGGTATACTTGGTGAGGCAAAGCTTGGTAAGCAAAAACTGCTTACCAAGAAAAGTAAAACAAATCGCATTATCTCACGTCCATCGCGTGATTAAGTAAGTGGACAACCATAGCTATCGCATGTGGGATCACTTGTTTTCCTGTATTTACGCGGTCGTAATGATCCTCAGAGTTCAATACGATACCACCTTGTGAGTAGGAGAAAGCGCCACCCTGCGTTAGTAGTGGGCGGATGTCTGTTGAGCTAGTATCAACTGCACTAAAACTATTCATTGCTTGCTTGACCAAAGTAAAGTCATTTAATGATTCTTGATCATAATAGTCTTTCACCCAAGACTCCCAGCCAGCATGATTCAGATCTGATGTTGTCCAAGTATGGTGTGGTTGAAGTAAATCTGTGGTGTGAAATACAAAACCGAGTACTTGTGGGTTCCCGCTTTGCACATAACTTTGGTACCAATACTGACCTAAGTTGTCAATCGGTTGAAAAGGCATTTCTTCAAAATCATCATACATGCTATATGTTGAGTGACTATCAATACGATAGTGCTTTTCTGTGATCCCATAACTATCGTATTCAGTGTCATCAGCACTGAACCATCCAGTTTCGCCGCCATGACCATCGTCTAAATAGTCACCTTTTAGCCAAGTCGCCGCCATCGTATCAACAGAGCCCCACACGGTTAACTTTTGATAATTATAACCACCGAAGTCATTGCCGTGAGTATCAGCTCCTTGAGTATGGTTTTGGAAGTGCCAGTAGCTGGTGTATTTCACGATGCTTTCAGCAGCACCCCAAAGAGGTGCCTGTACACAATCACCCGTGATGGCACCACAAAAAAACGTATCTTCAAAATCATCGACGTCATAAGCCGCTTGACCTAGTAAGTTGGCAAGCGCAGATACAGACATACCGTTAGCTTGTGCGTAGGCTTGTAGCTTTGCATATTGTGTTGTTGTCGGGTTTTGCGCCATGTAGTTCACAGCGTCGATTACGATACGCTTATGTGTTTCTTGACTAAATGCGTGGCTTTGACCAGCAGCGACTACTAGCGCCAAAGGGAGTAAATATTTTTTCATGAATTGCCTCTATTGATTTTAATTTATGTGAACGCGAAATTTTCTGCTTAAAGCAAAGTGCGCTATTTAAAATAATTTATGTGAAATATTTATTAAAATAAAGTTAAATTATGTGTGGGTTAAAAATTAGAGAAGATGCTTGTTGGTCACAAATGGGTCAGGTATGATCTCGGGGAGAATTTAGGCACACCTGCGCTAAACGAATGGAACTATGAAAAAACTACTTATAATAATCAGTTTATTGTTACCGTTTTATGGAATTTGCGAAGAACAAAGTGACGAGCTTGATGACGAGTTTGCTTGGCAGCTGAGTGTTGGTGCCTTTTACGTTGATATGACAATGCCAGCTTTGATTGGCACGGACTCGACATTCAAACATGGTACTTTTCTAGTCGATGCAAAAATAGAATATAAAAGTTTTTACTTGAATACCCACTCAGGAGATTTTTTTGGTGGCTCGGATATTGGTTACCAAATTATCAACAATGGTGAATGGGGAATTGATGCCATTTATGGCAGTTATATGTTGCCTTTTTCTGAACGTGGTTACTACGATACCGACGATGTGGTACCTGAGCTAAGAGGCATTCGTAAACGCGATCAAGATAATTCTTTAGGCTTTTCCTATTATCGCCATGTCGGTGAATTTCTTGCCGTTGCTGAAATAGTCTACGATGTTTTTGGTGACACAAATGGTTGGGTTTTTCACCTCGAAGCGACACGTAACTTTGAATTGAGGAACTGGGATTTATGGCTTAACTTTGGCGCTAATTATTATTCTAGTAATTTTCATAATTACTTCTATGGTGTTTCAGAGGATGAGGTCAATGACTATTTGACTCCCTATAAACCCGGTGCTTCGGCCTCGGCGTTCGTACAAATGCAACTAAATTATCCAATTGCAGAAGATTGGGTGTTTAGCGCAGGCGCATCATGGTTAGTTGGTTCTCAAGATACGTTAGATAGCCCCTTAGTTCGCTCTCGCCACGCCAGAGTATTCTTTACTGGGGTGAAATATGTATTCTAAATTAATCACATGGATAGTGTTGTTTCTTGGGATCATGTTGAGCCACCAGCTCCACGCCGAAGAAACTAACTCAGTGGGAATACTTCATGCTGTACCGAGCAAGTGTGTTGCCCTGAACCAGGGGAGGACTTGCTATGCGGACGTCAAAGTAACGGTAAATGCACCAACTGAAGGTGACTATTGCATTCGAGAGAGTTTGTCGAAAAAGATCCTCCAGTGTTGGGCCAAAGCGGATACTTTTAAATATGAGTTAGACTTTAGCTCTGATGAGAGTTTGAGCTATGAGCTTATCTCAAAGCAGTCTCGAGATGTGCTAGCAGTGACCACTATTGAAGTGAACTGGGTTCACAAAGTAAAAACCAAAAAAAGGCGTTGGCGCCTCTTTTAATGTTTAGGCTACGTCCGAGCGTAGCCTAAAGTTGCTCAATGTTATCTAAGCACCATTGTGCCCTTTTGAGCACTTCCTGCCGTGTTTTCTCATCTTGTTTTTGCCAATTTCGATAGATCATGCCAATCCGGTGGTTATTGGCAAACTTATCCTCATGGCGGTGCATAAAATGCCAATAGAGGCTGTTTAGTGGGCAGGCATCATCACTCGATTTTTGCTTGACGTCGTAGTGACAATGTTGACAATAATCACTCATTTTTTGCATGTAGTTACCGCTTGCGGCGTAGGGTTTGGTTGCTACTATGCCGTGATCAGCAAATTGTGTCATGCCTCTGGTGTTTGGCATTTCTACCCATTCAATGGCGTCGATGTATATACCTAAATACCATTCATCCACTTGATCTGGGTGAACTCCGGTCAACAGGCAAAAGTTTCCCGTGACCATTAATCGTTGAATATGGTGGGCGTAGGCGTAATCTAGGCTTTGGGTGATGGCTTCACTGAGGCAACGCATCTTCGTTTTTCCATGCCAAAAATAGCTTGGTAGATTACGCTGAGCAAGCAAGTAATTTTTATGGCGGTAGTCAGGCATATTGAGCCAGTAAACAGCTCGGATATACTCTCGCCAGCCCAATATCTGCCTAACAAACCCCTCAATCTGCGCAATATCAATTTGTGAGTTGTCTTGGTATGCTGCGATAGCACTGTCGATAATGTGTTTAGGGTGAAGCATTTTTGCATTGAGCGCAAAAGAGAGCCGTGAGTGATACAGCGTCCATTTATCATCACTTTTACAGGTCATTGCATCTTGATATTGCCCGAATGAAGGCAATAGGTGTTCACAGAAAAAAGCCAAAAGATCTTGAGCTTGCGCACGGTTAACTGGCCACAGCAATGATCCTTCGCTGTTGCCAATGGTCTTTACGTTATGCCGTTCAATCCGCTTTAAAATGTCACTAACATCGTTGGCAAAACAAAGCGGTTGTGGGATAGCGTCGATGTCTTTTTGCTTGAGTTTGTTACGGTTTTGACTATCGTAATTCCATTGCTTGCCAAGCGGCTCACCGTCGTCCATTAATACATTAAAGCGGCGCCTGAGTTTGCGATAGAAAAACTCCATTGTAGTGTGTTTTCCTGGCGTTAAGTAGTCATCCAGCTCTTCATAGGGGACTAAAAAATGCTCAGTGTCATAGCAACGAACCTGTAACTGGTCGAGTGTTAATTCCATCATTTGTTTCAGTAAGCGATATTCATCCGGTCTTTGATAGTCAAAGCTCGACACCTGATATTTATCACATAAATACGCAATTAAAGCGGGGAGATCCGAATAGTCCTGAGTCTCATCGAGGGTGAGATGTAGCACATGGAATCCAGCTTTATCCAGCGCGACGGCAAAATTCGCCATGGCTTTGAAGAAAGCACACACTTTTTGAATGTGATGTTTGGTGTAGTCGGCCTCTTGTTTGAGTTCTGCTATCAGATAAAGATACTCTGCTTTATCGTCAGCAAACCAACTATGTTTGGCATTGAGTTGGTCGCCAAGAATTAATCTGAGGCCTTTATATTGAGGTTTTTGTTGTGCCATTAGTTATCCTCCAAAGGCCAACCAACATGATCTTGGCTGTCAAGTTGTGGAGTGGCTTCTCCTTGCCATAATTTTATATATTCACCATCTGGGTCAAATAGTGCTTGTTGCTTTGTGATATTGAAATGGCGACCGCCACGAGGATCAGCTCCAACACCCGCTATATACTGCCAATTTCCCCAATTTGCCGCGACGTCGTAATCGATAAGATGTTGCTCAAAAAAAGCGGCGCCATAGCGCCAATCTAGCTGAAGCTCATTCACAAAGTAGCTCGCAGCTATTTGTCTTGCCCTGTTGGAAATCCAACCGGTTTTAGTCAATTCGTGCATAATGGCATTGACCAGTGCATTGGGCGTTCGGCCTTGGCACCACTTTAAAAAGCGCTCTGGATAGAAACTGGTTTTTGGTGTTTTGGCTTTGACGCCTGAAAAGCTAAATAGCGTGTGTTGATGTTTAAGTGCATACCAATGAAAGTACTCACGCCACAACAGTTCAAACCAAATCCAATAGGTTGATTCATTTGCGCCTCTTTGCTGCTCAAATTGAGTAAGTGCTTGCTTGATCTGTCTAGGACTGATAGCGCCATAGGCAAGTATTGGACTAAACCGAGTGGAAAAATGCTCACCGAACAAGGCGTTTCGGGTTTCTTTGTATGTAAGAGCCGCATCCGTTTGGAAGTATTGTTGTAGTTGCTGCTGAGCTTGCGCTTCACCGGCGGCTACTTTGATACTGTATGAAGAGTTTGCTTTAAATTCAGCTAAATCTGATACCCGATTCGGTCTTGGTGGAAGCTGTGGGGTTGCAATAGGTAATTTAGGTTCAATTTCCTCTACAGTTTTGCGAAATGGCGTAAAGCTCGGTGGTAGTTCACTGACGCTGATTGGTAGTGAGTCTGGTTCAAAAAGGGTGTTTGAATAAGCACTAATGTATTGAATATGTGGGAAATTGTCTTGTAGTTTTAACCAAAGCTTTTGTTCATCGAATCCTGGATGAACAGCGCGACCAATATGAGTTACCTGTTGTGTATGAATAATCTCAGTCAGTGCTTTGAGCTGAGCTGTGTCACGCAACAGATACAGCTTCTGTTGTTGTGACGCTAGTGATTGATGTAAGGCATTGAGCGTCTGATTGCGATAACATTCGACAGTAAAAGAAGGTGAGCACTGCGCTTTGCGAGCCGTCCAGAGGTTTACAGTGGGTAGATAAATGCAGATAAGTGTGTCGACTTGAGACGCCAGCGTCGTAAGTGCGGGATTATCACTAAGGCGGCAGTCGTTTTCAAATAAATAGAGTCCTACTTTCATGTGTATTCTTAACAGTCATGAATGAATAAGACTCTATACGTAACAATTAGCTAAATTGCTCAGTTAGTTTGGCAAGATTCTATAAGTGTACGCAGGTGAGCACCAACGTCTTGTGTTTTGGTTTGGCCTCGCTCAAGTAAGTTGCTTGCTTGCTGTTTTAGCTCCGCCAAATCATACTGCTCGAGCAAAGTTCTTAAATATCTAACTGTATCAGCACCTTGCTGAAGCAAATCAGGAAACTGTTCGATGGAAATTTCCTGTTGGCTTAGGCGAGAAATAGAGTTGAGTAGGTCGCTTAAATTTGCACTGTCTTGCAATGCGCCTTCAACCGCAATAAGCGCGCCCATCGGATCGGCATCTAGATTATTTGCAACGCAAGCTGCAACACTACCTGCTTCTGCTGATGCTTGCACTGACTCTATCCCTTTATCACGGATCTGCTCAACCACTTGCTGTAGCTCTTGATGTTCAGATAAATATTGTGCCTCGATTTGGGCTTTAGAGTCTTCCAGCATATCGCATGCGGTAAGTGAAACGACCATAGTAGACGCAAAGGCAATCGCTCTTAGCATTTTATCACTTCCTATATAAAGATTTTGTGAAAGTCTAAATAGCTAAGAGCCAGAAGTCACGCAGAGTTTGGTTTTGTATGCTCTGCATGACTTTGATTTTAGAGTGATGTTTAGTGGCCGCCGTTGTCACTTCGTTTAGCAGCTCAGGTTAGTTTGCTTGTTGCTGCGCTCTTTTGAACTCCTGTAGACCAACGATATTCGTTTTCTTGAATAATTCAAAGCGCAGCATGTTTTCGATGAGTAACAGTGCTTTGTTCCAAGCGTTTTTTGCTGCTGTGGTAAAATGCCTGCCAAGATGACTTTTTAGCGTTGCTGTAAAGGTAAACAACAAGACACTGATATCTTTTTCTGACGTTCCCATAAATAACAGCGTACCGCGTTGTTTTTGCAGATAATGTAATAAGTTTGATTGCTGTGGGGTACGCATCACACAATTTTGCACAAAATCAAATATTTGATGCTCCCAGATTATGAGTTGTCCCACATTTGTTGGAATTTGCATGCGCAAATCGTAATGTTGAATTTGGTTGTACCAAGAAGTGCAAAAGCCATGGAAATTCGGACGAATACTCGCAAGCGTTTGAGTTAAAAGTTGATATTGATAGGGAGTAATGCTCATAGACGCCTCTTCAAATTGATGAAGAGCGGATCCTTTGCTCAAAAACAAATAGCCTAAGTCTGAGTATAGCTGTTTTTTTTAAATGCGAGACTTTTTAATATTTTTTTGTGAGATTTTTCTTACATTGCAATAATTGATGTCTCAATGTACAAAATAAAGCGTAGTAGGCCTGCATGGAACATTGGCCTACGTTTATTTAGACGATACTTAGTGCGTAATTGGAGAAAGTAACTGTGGATCTGTCACGAGTTTACGAATGCCATGCGCATGGTCTTCTTCAAAAGCATTATCTTTACACCAACGCGCGAGACTATTTATATCAACTTTGGCACAGCTTGGGCGTACACTCCAGCTTACCTGTAAAGGTGAGCACTGTTGGTTGTTATAGCTAGGCCCTGTGGTTGAACCTAAAAACTCCACTGGTGTGCCGGTATTACTTGGTAGCGCACCTGCTTGATGGTAGCCGCCAACTTGACCTTGATAATCAAGCTCAGTGAAGTCTTGCGCATTTTCATCATTAACCACTAAAAACACCTGAGTTTCGACGCGTAGATCGGGGTTGGCACAGCTATCATTTAAGCAAGCGCCAAGTGTCGGGCCAGGTTTTACATCACAAGAGCTATGAACCCAGTGTACTTCAATGGTATCGCCGGGCTTTACGTTGTTACATACTTTATCGTCTACAGGAGCAAGCTCCGCAGGGGTGAGGCTTGCAGTTGCATTACATCGGAATCCACCATACTTCGGGTCATTGGAAACGACAGAGAAGTCTTTGGCTTTATGTTCTGCATTTTTATGAAAATGGATGTTACATAGATTGAGTTTTTCTTTTGGCGGCGCCATAGCAAAAACCCGTTTGTTGTGACCCTGCAAACTATCAATATCTCTCGGTGTTTGCGGTCCTGCCGACTCACATTGCGCTGCAAACGCTTCGAAGCTAAATATAGACAGCGCTGTCAATTTGCTTGATTTTATAACCGTTCTCATTTGGTTTTCCTTTCTTTCGTGATTTTATTGTCCCCAATTATGGATCAAATATTTCTTTTTTGTTACAAAAAATGAAGGGGGACGAAGCTGGACCGATGAGTTGGGCGTCAGGGTATTGTATGTGAAAAGTAAAATACCTGATTACATCTCAGCAACGAGCTGAAACGTCAGAAGATAGTTCTAAATCAAGGTTGCTATCTAGGCATACTGTCTTTATAATACGCAGCATATTTAGGCAATCGGACTGAAACTTTCGTTTTTCAGTACAATTGACTTTAAGCATGGGCAATACATCGCTCATTCAAACGACATTTTTAAGATGTCACTTCTTTGAAAAGTAGAAGTAAAACAATTTTATGTTTCGGTGTAGAATGGAGTTGCTCGATAGATGGTCGGGCGCTTGATTTTGTGAAGTGCCGAAGGTCGTCGGTTTAAATCCGATTACCACTTCTTTGAAAAGTAGAAGTAAAACAATTTTATGTGTTGGCGCGGGATGGAGCAGCCTGGTAGCTCGTCGGGCTCATAACCCGAAGGTCGTCGGTTCAAATCCGGCTCCCGCAACCAAGTTAAAGATTGAGTTCTTTGATTTCGCGCATTCCTTGTAATGCGCGTTTTGCGTTTAAGCATCGGCTTTTTTGTTTAAGTTGATGATTAATTTGGCTGAGATAGCTCGCAAACCAAGCACGGCCTTTGGCCACACAGTTTGTTATTCGTGTGACGCCCCGCTTGGTTCGGGGCGTTGTTGTATCTGGCGCAAGGTGTATTCTGAGCCCAAGATCAAGCAGCTATGATTTGGGGCTTTAGGCCCTTTTTTTGTTTGTATGGAGGAGTTCTGTGTCAAAACTCGAGCAAGATTTGACTGAAATGTTGGAGCCTGCAGTTGCTGCGTGTGGCTTTGAATTACTCGGTCTTGAGTTTGTGCAAGCTGGTCGTCATTCTACACTTCGTGTATATATCGATCATGAAAACGGCATTAATGTAGATGACTGTGCGGAAGTGAGTCGTCAAGTTAGTGCAATTTTAGATGTCGAAGACCCGATTACGAACGAATATAGTTTGGAAGTATCTTCTCCTGGTGTTGACAGACCATTATTCAAACAAGCTCACTATGAAGCAGCAGTGGGAGAGGAAGTACGTTTGCGTACTAAACTTCCGCAAGAAGGTCGCCGTAATTTTAAAGGCGACTTAGTAGCAGTTAATGGCGATATGATCACGTTAAAAGTTGACGCTCAGGATTTCATCTTGATGTTGAGCAACATTGAGCGTGCCAATATCATCGCAAAATTCTAACTTTGAGTGCGAAGGACAAGGGCAAGCGAGGCATTACCTATGGCAAAAGAAATATTGTTGGTGGCAGAAGCTGTTTCCAATGAAAAAGCGGTCCCAAGAGAAAAGATTTTTGAAGCATTAGAGTTCGCACTAGCGACAGCAACAAAAAAGAAGCATGGCGGTGAAATCGAAGTACGCGTTACTATCGACCGTAAAACGGGCGAGTACGATACTTTTCGTCGTTGGAAAGCGGTTGAACCACAAGAAGACGGTTCACTAGAGAATCCATATGCGGAAATCACGTTTGAAGCGGCGCAAGTTGATGAGCCTGACATTCAATTAGGTGATTACGTTGAAGAGCAGATCGAATCAATTAAATTTGACCGTATCACCACACAGATGGCGAAACAGGTAATCGTACAAAAAGTACGTGAAGCTGAGCGCGCATTAGTTGTTGATGCATATAAAGATCAAAAAGGCGAGCTAGTGACAGGTGTTGTTAAAAAAGCAACGCGTGACGCTATCGTTATCGACCTTGGTAACAATGCTGAAGCGGTAATTTACCGTGAAGACATGCTACCACGCGAAAGCTTCCGTCCGGGTGACCGTGTACGTGGCCTACTTTATGAAGTGAAGCCTGAAGCGCGTGGTGCACAGCTATTTGTTACGCGTTCTAAGCCTGAGATGTTGATGGAACTATTCCGCATTGAGGTTCCAGAAATTGGCGAAGAAATGATTGAGCTTAGAGGCGCTGCACGTGACCCTGGTTCTCGTGCTAAAATCGCTGTAAAATCAAACGACAAGCGTATTGACCCTGTAGGTGCATGTGTTGGTATGCGTGGCGCACGTGTACAAGCTGTGTCTTCAGAGCTTGGCGGTGAGCGTGTTGACATCGTACTTTACGATGATAACCCAGCACAGTTCGTGATCAACGCGATGGCACCGGCTGAAGTAGCTTCAATCGTAATGGATGAAGATACGCGCACGATGGAAATTGCAGTTGAAGCCGACAACCTAGCGCAAGCGATTGGTCGTAATGGTCAAAACGTACGTTTAGCTAGCCAACTTACTGGTTGGGAACTAAACGTAATGACAGTGGAAGAGATGGAGCGTAAGAGCTCGGAAGAATCAGATAAATTGGTTAATCTATTCACTGAAAATCTAGACATCGACGATGATTTTGCAACACTACTGATTAACGAAGGCTTCTCTTCACTTGAAGAAGTGGCTTATGTGCCAGTAGCTGAATTTTTAGAAATCGACGGTCTAGACGAAGAAACCGTTGAAGAGTTACGTAACCGTGCAAAAGATGCACTGACTACGAAAGCACTTCGCGATGAAGAAAGTCTAGAAAATGCAGAACCTGCAGAAGACCTACTAGCACTTGAAGGACTTGAGCGTCATACCGCTTTTGTTTTTGCTAGCAAAGGTATCGTTACACTTGAAGACCTTGCAGAGCAAGGTATTGATGACTTAGTTGAAATTTCTGAGTTATCAGAAGAGCAAGCTGGTGAGTTAATCATGGCTGCGCGTAACATTTGCTGGTTCAGCGAAGAGTAATTTATTAACGGAGGTAACATCACGTATGGCAGAAGTGAGCATTAACAAACTAGCCGAGAGTATTGGTACAACTGTTGATAAATTACTACAACAGTTAAAAGATGCAGGGATCACCAAAGCCGAGGGCGATCAAGTTACTGAATCCGAAAAGGCGACGTTGCTTGATCACCTAAGCAAGCAACACGGCGGCACTGGTTCAACCGGCCCTGAGCGTATGACTCTACAGCGTAAGAGTAAAAGCACGTTAAGTGTTAACTCATCTGGTAAAGCGAAGTCTGTATCTGTAGAAGTCCGTAAGAAGCGCACTTACGTTAAAAAGAGCGCAATCGAGCAGCAGAAAGAGCAAGAACGCTTAGCTGCAGAGGAAGCTGCGCGCAAAGAAGCAGAGTTAATGGCTCAGCAACAAGCAGAGCAACAGGCCAAAGTAGAAGCTGAGCGCAATGCGCGCGAAGAAGCGGAACGCAAGGCCGATGAGGAAGCCGAGCGCAAAGCTAAAGAAGAGGCGAAGCGACAAGCGGATGCTGAACGTCAAGCCAAAGATAAGCAGAGTAAAGAAGTGGATAGCGCGCAACAAATTAAAGAACGTCAAGAAGCTGAGCGTCTGCGTCAAGAAGCAGAAGCGGCAGCCCTGAAGAAGGCAGAAGAAGAAGCAAAACGTCAAGCGGAAGAAGCTCGTCGTCTAGCTGAAGAAAACGAAGCACGTTGGAAGGCGGAAGAAGAAGAGCGTCTTCGTCGTGAAGAAAATGCTGATCACCACCTAACAACTTCTACTTACGCTCGTGAAGCGGAAGATGAGTCTGATGCACGTGAAGAGAAAAGCGCACGTCGTAAGAAGAAGAGAAAGCCAAGTGCGAAAGAAGAAGCTGCAGAAGCGAATGCGAAGAAGCTGAAAGGCAAAAAAGGTCGCTTAAAAGCGCCAACTTCGTTACAGCACGGTTTCCAAAAGCCTGCGGCAGAAGTGAAACAAGAAGTACGTATCAGTGAAACAATCACTGTTGCAGAACTTGCTTCTCGTATGGCTGTTAAAGGCGCTGAAGTTGTTAAGACAATGATGAAGATGGGTGACATGGTTACGATTAACCAAGTTATCGATCAAGAAACTGCACAGCTAGTTGCTGAAGAAATGGGTCACAAAGTCATTCTAGTGAAAGAAAACGAGCTAGAAGAAAAAGTACTAAATGACCGCAGCGAAGATGGTTCTCTTGAGCCTCGTGCGCCAGTAGTAACAGTAATGGGTCACGTTGACCACGGTAAAACGTCAACACTTGACTACATTCGTAAAGCGAAAGTTGCAGACGGCGAGGCCGGCGGTATTACTCAGCATATCGGTGCATACCATGTTGAGACTGAAGGTGGCATGATCACTTTCCTAGATACTCCTGGACACGCGGCGTTTACGTCAATGCGTGCTCGTGGTGCGAAAGCAACCGATATCGTTGTACTTGTTGTTGCAGCGGACGACGGTGTAATGCCTCAGACGAAAGAAGCGGTACAACACGCGAAAGCGGCAGAAGTACCACTTATCGTTGCTGTGAACAAAATGGATAAAGAGGGCATTGACCCTGACCGCGTTAAGAATGAGCTTGCTCAACTAGACGTAATTCCAGAGGACTGGGGCGGTGAAACGCAGTTTGTTCATATCTCAGCGAAGACAGGTCTTGGTATTGATGAGCTATTAGAAGCAATCCTAATGCAATCTGAGCTATTAGAGCTACGAGCTTCTGAAGAAGGTATGGCATCTGGTGTGGTAATCGAATCTCGTCTTGATAAAGGTCGCGGTCCGATTGCTTCTGTACTTGTTCAATCAGGTACCTTAAATCAAGGTGATATCGTACTTTGTGGTCTTGAATATGGCCGTGTTCGTGCGATGAAAGACGAAAACGGTAAAGACATCAAAACCGCAGGTCCTTCAATTCCAGTAGAGATCTTAGGTCTTTCTGGCGTACCAGCAGCTGGTGATGAAGCGACAGTAGTTCGTGATGAGCGTAAAGCTCGTGAAGTGGCACTATACCGTCAAGGTAAGTTCCGCGAAGTGAAGCTTGCTCGTCAGCAGAAAGCGAAGCTTGAGAACATGTTCTCTAACATGACTGAAGGCGACGTATCTGAAGTGAACATCGTTCTGAAAGCAGACGTTCAAGGCTCTATCGAAGCAATCGCTGATTCATTGACTAAACTGTCTACAGATGAAGTGAAAGTGAAGATCGTCGGTTCAGGTGTTGGTGGTATCACAGAAACGGATGCAACGCTTGCAGCGGCTTCTAACGCTATCATCGTTGGCTTTAACGTACGTGCGGATGCTTCTGCTCGTAAAGTGATTGAAACTGAGAACCTAGACTTACGTTACTACAGCGTTATCTACGACCTAATCGAAGAAGTGAAACAAGCAATGACAGGTATGCTTGCACCAGAATTTAAGCAAGAGATCATTGGTCTTGCTGAGGTTCGTGACGTGTTCAAGTCACCTAAGATCGGCGCTGTTGCAGGTTGTATGGTAACTGAAGGTGTGGTTAAACGTAGCGCACCAATCCGTGTACTTCGTGATAACGTAGTTATCTACGAAGGTGAACTTGAGTCACTACGTCGCTTTAAAGATGACGTTGCTGAAGTTCGTAACGGTATGGAATGTGGTATCGGTGTTAAGAACTACAACGACGTTAAAGTCGGTGACCAAATCGAAGTATTTGAAACTGTACAGGTAGAGCGTACGCTTTAATTGTAAGTTATTAAAATACTTGAGATGGGGGCACTAGCCCCCATTTGTGATCTCATAGATTTTGAAATTTTAAGTGGTGAAAATGAGAGAATTTTCTCGTACAGATCGCGTAGCACAGCAAATTCAAAAAGAAATTGCAGTGATCCTACAGCGCGAAATTAAAGATCCAAGATTGGGTATGGTAACAGTGTCAGCTGTTGAGGTATCACGCGATCTTTCTTATGCAAAAGTATTTATTACTGTGCTGAATACCAGTGATGAAGACAAAACTAAGCAAAGTGCGGCTATTCTGAATGAAGCAACCGGTTATATTCGCTCGCTTCTTGGCAAGCGTATCCGTGCGCGTATCATGCCTGAGCTTAAATTTGTTATTGATAACTCCTTAATGGAAGGTATGCGTATTTCTAACTTGGTTGACTCTGTGATCAGAGAAGACAACGCAAAGCGTGGTCCTGAGTCTGGAGATAAAGACCAAGAGGAAGAGTAATGGCGCGTCGCACCAAAGGCCGTGCGATCGACGGCATTCTGTTATTAAATAAACCGCAAGGTATTTCTTCTAACAAAGCACTACAGCAAGCAAAGGGCATTTATTTCGCTCAAAAAGCAGGCCACACAGGTGCTTTGGATCCGCTGGCAACCGGTATGTTGCCAATTTGCTTTGGTGAAGCAACTAAGTTTACCCAGTTTTTGCTTGATACTGACAAAACCTACGTGGTGAGAGCGCAGCTGGGTGAGCGCACGACGACATCAGATTCTGATGGTGAAATTGTTGAAACGCGACCAGTAAATGTAACACTGGAGCAGCTAGAGCAGGAAATTGCCAGCTTCTTGGGGGAATCTGATCAGTACCCTTCGATGTATTCGGCGCTCAAATATCAGGGCCAACCGCTATACAAATATGCCCGCGAAGGGATCGAAGTACCGCGAAAATGCCGCAAGATTAATGTTTATCGTATTACGTTAGACGAATATGACGAGCAAACTCAACAAATTCAAATGACGGTGCATGTGTCAAAGGGCACTTATATTCGTACGATAGTTGATGATTTGGGGGAAAAGCTTGGCTGTGGTGCGCATGTTATTATGTTACACCGTAGTGAAGTTGGTCATTATCCTAGCGACAAAATGATTACCTTAGTCGAGCTAGAAGCGTTACTTGAGAAAGCAAAAGCGGAAGAAGTTGCGCCTTCGACTTATATCGATGAATTATTGTTGCCGATGGATACCGCTTTGGTCGACTTGAGCGTTGTTGATATTAGCGCTGAGCAAGGCGTCGCTTTTGGTCATGGGCAAACCGTTGCTGTCGAAAATTTACCAGACGGTATTGTTAAAGTGGTTGCTGATGGCAAGTTTGTTGGGATTGGCGAGCGTAATCCTCAAGGGTTATTGAAAGCAAAACGCGCGCTATCTTCCGCTCAGCCGGAATCACAATAAAATCTTCCTATGCAAGGGGAGTTTATGCTGGTATAATCCGCCAGCTTCCGCTTTGGCTGAATTAGTGATCGGCTGAAGCATTACTACACTTATTTTTTGGAGTTATTATGTCACTAAGCAATCAAGAAAAAGCAGAAATCGTAGCAAAGTTCGCACGCGCAGAAGGTGATACAGGTTCACCAGAAGTACAAGTTGCACTTCTAACTGCAGACATCAACAAGCTACAAGGTCACTTCGCTAACCACAAGCAAGATTTCCACTCACGTCGTGGTCTTCTACGTAAAGTTAGCCAACGTCGTAACCTTCTTGACTACCTAAAAGGCAAGAGCGTTGACCGTTATGCTGCACTAATCAAAGAGCTTGGCCTACGTCGCTAATATTTTTGATTTCTTGTTGGAAATTTATCCAACAGTAAAAAAGGGGCTAATTAGCCCCTTTTTTTGTGGCTGTTCTATCAGTATACTTACAGCCGTTTAAAAATACTTTTAAACAAGCGTCAATCGGATTTCCAATTGTAGTGCTTAAGTAAATTATGGTGAGTTTATTTAAGACTGTGATTGGTCCCCGTTGACGTTGAAAACAATTTAGTAAGGAAAATATTGTGCAAGCAATTATTAAAGAATTTCAACTAGGTCAACACACGGTGACTCTAGAGACAGGTGCTATCGCACGTCAAGCTGACGGCGCAGTACTTGCAAGCATTGGTGATACTTCGGTACTTGTTACTGTTGTAGGAAGAAGAGAAGCGGCTCCTGGCCAAGACTTTTTCCCACTAACGGTTAACTACCAAGAAAAAATGTACGCTGCGGGTCGTATCCCTGGTGGTTTCTTGAAGCGTGAAGGTCGTCCTTCAGACGGTGAAACACTAACTGCTCGTCTAATCGACCGTCCAATTCGTCCTTTATTCCCAGACGGCTTTGTAAACGAAGTTCAGGTTATCGCGACAGTGGTTTCTGTTAACCCTGAGATCCAACCTGATATCGTTGCTTTGATTGGTACTTCAGCAGCACTAGCTATCTCAGGTATTCCATTTAATGGCCCGCTAGGTGCAGCGCGCGTTGGTTTCATCGACGGTCAATATGTACTTAACCCTACGTTAAAAGAGCTAGAGACAAGTAAGCTTGACCTAGTTGTTGCTGGTACTGAAAATGCGGTACTAATGGTTGAATCAGAAGCTGAAGTGTTAACTGAAGAAGAAATGCTTGGCGCTGTTGTATACGGTCATGAGCAATCACAAGCTATCATCAAAGCAATCGAAGAATTCCGTGCTGAAGCTGGTAAAGCTGCATGGGATTGGACAGCACCTGAAAAAGATTTAACACTAGCTGAAAAAGTAGCTGCAATTGCAGAGCAAAAAGTAGGTGATGCTTACCGTATTACTGACAAAGTTGCACGTAAAGAAGCACTTTCTGAAGCAAAAGCAGAAGTCATTGAAAAGCTAGGCGCTGAAGTTGCTGAAGGCGAGTCACTAGACGAGCAAGTGGTAGGTAAAACATTCAGCTCACTTGAGAAGAAAATTGTACGTAGCCGTATCATTGCTGGCGAAAAACGTATCGACGGTCGTGAACCAGATATGGTTCGTGCGCTAGACGTGATGACGGGTGTACTGCCACGTACTCACGGTTCTGCAATCTTTACTCGTGGTGAAACTCAGGCACTCGTAACAGCAACCCTTGGTACTGAGCGTGACGCGCAGATGCTAGATGACCTAACTGGTACTCACAAGCATCACTTTATGCTTCACTATAACTTCCCTCCATTCTGTGTAGGTGAAACGGGTTTTGTAGGGTCTCCTAAGCGTCGTGAAATCGGCCACGGTAATCTAGCTAAGCGTGGTATTGCGGCAGTAATGCCAACACTGGCTGAATTCCCATATTCAGTACGTGTAGTATCTGAAATCACTGAATCAAACGGTTCATCTTCAATGGCATCAGTATGTGGTACTTCACTTGCGCTAATGAACGCTGGTGTTCCAGTTAAAGCATCAGTTGCAGGTATCGCGATGGGTCTAGTGAAGGAAGGCGAAGATTTCGTTGTTCTTTCTGACATTCTTGGTGACGAAGATCACTTAGGTGATATGGACTTCAAAGTAGCGGGTACAGCAAACGGTGTAACTGCACTACAAATGGATATCAAGATTGAAGGTATCACCAAAGAAATCATGCAGATCGCGCTTCGCCAAGCGAAAGCAGCGCGTCTTCACATCCTAGGTGTGATGGACCAAGCGATTTCTGCACCTTCTGAAGAGCTATCTGAGTTCGCTCCACGTATCTACACTATGAAGATCCCTGCGAAGAAGATTGCTGAAGTTATCGGTAAAGGTGGTGCAACAATTCGCCAGCTTACTGAAGAAACAGATACAACGATTGAAATTGAAGACGACGGTACTATCAAGATCGCTGCAACGAATGGCAATAGTGCACAAGCTGCTATTTCACGTATCGAAGCGCTTACAGCAGAGCTTGAAGTTGGTACGCTTTACACTGGTAAAGTTATCCGTATCGTGGACTTCGGTGCGTTTGTAAACGTACTTCCTGGTAAAGATGGCCTAGTGCACATCTCACAAATCAGTGAAGAGCGCGTAAATAACGTTTCAGATCACTTAACTGTTGGTCAAGAAGTTAAAGTTAAAGTACTTGAAGTTGATCGCCAAGGCCGTGTTCGCTTAAGTATCAAAGAAGCACAAGAGAAAAAGGCTGAGCAGCCTAAAGAAGAAGGCGCTGAGTAATCTTTGCAATGCTTTGCATAGAATAGAAGTGTAAAGGGGCTGAATAGCCCCTTTTTTTATGCTTTAATGCTGTTTGACTCAAAATGATGAAACAAAACTGAGTTTATCTGGTCAATAGAGAACTAGGCAAAGTTATAGTACATAACCTGAGCTGCGGATAATTAATGCCTTTCTAGCAGAAAGTTTTAGCGCTAACTGCGTTGAATTCACTTCCAATAGCCAGCTATTGGTGCGTAAATTCGCCTTGTTTTCCCTAAAACTCTCTGGCTAGACAAGGAGAAAACTAAGTTGTGCTTTAGCAACAATGAATTGGAACATTCCTTATCCAAACCTCAGGTTACATAATCAGATTGTTGGTATACCTGTGCAAAGACTCTAAACGGGCAAATGCCATTGAATGAGGAAGGAAATGAAGTTAGCGAAAATAGTTGTGCCATTAGTGCTAATGGGGCTGGTAGGATGTAAAAGCACGCAGCCAGAGGCCACTAAAAACATTGTAAATGTTCCGCTTGCAGTACCACTTCAAGCCAATTTCCGTAATGAGATTGCCATTGCTCGATTTAACGAGTTACTCTTGCAGCCAGATATGGCAAATGAGCAACGCGCGCAACTGCTATACAATCGCGGTATGTTGTACGATAGCATTGGCTTACAAACTCTTGCTCGCATTGACTTCAATCGTGCCGTACAAATTAAGCCGGATCTCGCCGAAGTATATAATTTCCTTGGTATTCATCAAACGTTAGAACAAAACTATGGCCGCGCATATGAAATGTTTGATGCCGTGCTTGAGCTTGACGAGCAACATGAATATGCCTATTTAAATCGTGGTATCGCATTGTATTACGGCGAGCGAGCCGATTTAGCTGTAAAAGATTTTGAAGCCTTTTTGGCGCGTGCTCCAAAAGATGCGTACCGAGCTATGTGGCTGTATATTGCTCAGCAGCAAGTAGACGATGCACTTGCTAAGCAGACATTGGCGGCAAATAGCCAAGCATTAGACCCTGACGAGTGGTCGTCTCAGTTAGTTGCACTATATTTGGGTACTTTATCTGAAGATGCATTTCTTGCGCAGATCTCTGAGGGCGTGAGCACCCAAGAAGAGTACGCGCAGCGTCTCTGTGAAGCCTATTTTTATCTGGCTAAGCGATATCAGACCCAAGGAGATTTAGCCTCTGCGATTAGCTATTTTAAGCTCGCACTGGCAACTAATGTATATGAGTTTGTAGAACATAAATACGCGCGTCTTGAGCTTGATTTACTTGCCCAGTTGAATGACGAACAAGACGCGAGCTAAACACCTTGTTATTTTCGTGCTTATAGGGCTGCTGTTTTCAAGCAGCCCTAATTATGCACACCTCTCTAGCGCACAAAAATCAGCACTTGTCGTCGCCAATCCAAATAGCTATTTTGCCATTGCACCGGCGCTTGAGGTGTTACCCTCACAAGCAAGTGCACAATTAGTAAAAGCCATTGCAGGCCTAAAGCAACCAAGTTGGGAGTTTGAACGGTTACAGCGCAGTTTGAGTGCTCAAGAGAAAAATAGCACTAAGCCGCTTTTACTTGATACTTGGTCCCGTTTAAATCGTCAGCAGCGCCAGCAAGTGTCCGAGCAGTTAGTATCACTTGGCCGATATCACTTGCTTTATGCGCTTTCAAAGCGCTACGCGTTAAACCCAGAACTCACTTCGTTGCTCGCGGTGTGGCAAGGAAAGTCTGTCACGACATTTTTGAATAACCCCTACTTAAGACAGTTTCACACTCTCTCAGAGCGTCAGCATTCAAGTGCGTCTTGTCGGTTTAATCTTGCATTAATCGCCGGTGATTTAGATGGTTTGCAGCGTTTACAAGTGCTTAAACATGCTTATGAGCAACAACCAGAGCCAGCCAAAGGCGTATATTGTTTATCTAAACCGATATATGCGGCGAATAAGCTCAGTTGTAAGAGGCGAAGGGGATTTGCAATGTGTGACTTACGACACGAGCAGGGCTTGTCGGAATACGATCATCTGGTGTTAATGGCAACGGAAGGACTTGCTAATGTCAGCGGCAAGCACATGACTTTAACCGCCACCAGCACCTACAATACGCTGGTACACGAGCTTATGCACTTTAGTGGTTTTGAAGATGAATACCCAGTACCAGCTAAAAAAGCAAAATGGCTTTGCGCGACTTCAGGGCAAAAGGCACCAAATCTTTACGTTGGTGACCACGCACCGAACAATTGGGTGCCGAGTCGCACCTGCGAGTTAGGTAAACTTTCCTCATATAAACCCTCGAATAGTCACTCTTTGCTCGAATATCAATCAATTAAGTTAGATGAAAATTACCGTAAAAGGTGGTTAGCAGTACTGAATTCAATACGTTTAGAAGATAAAATAGCGGTTAATTCGGCTGAATAGTTTTGAACTTATTCTGAATAGTTTGTTAAGGTTGGCTAAAATAGCATCAGCTAGAAAGTGAAACCCTAGACAACTCAAACACTAATCAAGTATAACAGGGTTCATGTACGTGTGGTTAATGTGTATCGATCGCTCCAACTTGGAAGGGGGATTGTCACATTAATCTAAACGAGCCATAACGACGCAAATAAAAGGTTTCATCTATGACTTTATTTTGGATACCCTTGCTATCCTTAATTGGCAGTTTTATCTCTGCATTTACGGGAAAGCTTTCTCGTAATCAGTCGACTGCTATAACCTTAGTAGCGCCAGCAGTGGCAATTTTACTTGCTGTTGATCTCGCCCCTGCCGTTTTCGCAGGAGAGACTATTCGGTACACATTTGAATGGGTCCCGCTTCTAGATATTAACATCGCGTTTAGACTGGATGGTCTTGCGTTACTGTTCGTTTTCATGATTTTGGGCATTGGTATGCTGGTTATCTTCTATGCCAGATACTACCTTAGCAGCAATGATTCCATGCCTAAACTTTATGCTTACTTAATGCTCTTTATGACCGCCATGCTTGGTATCGTTATGTCTAATAACGTATTACAGCTGTGGTTATTCTGGGAGCTTACCAGTATTAGTTCATTTTTACTTATTAGCTATTGGTGGCATAAATCAGAGGCTCGCAAAGGGGCGAAAATGGCACTTGCTATCACTGGCGGTGGCGGCTTAGCACTGCTTGCTGGCTTGATGTTGATAGGTGATATTGTTGGCAGTTATAACTTGGATGTGATTCTATCGAGTCGTGAGCTTATTCAATCCCATGCATTATATGAAGTGGCGTTAATCCTTGTGCTACTTGGCGCATTTACCAAGTCCGCGCAATTTCCATTCCATTTCTGGTTACCGCACGCGATGGCTGCACCAACGCCTGTAAGTGCGTACTTACACTCTGCGACTATGGTGAAAGCTGGAATATTCTTACTGGCGCGCTTTTATCCTGCGCTGGCGGGTACAGAGCTGTGGTTTATTCTCGTTGGCCTAACTGGCTTAGCGACGCTGCTCGTTGGCGCCTATATCGCGTTATTTAAACATGATCTAAAAGGTCTGCTGGCGTTTTCAACGATCAGTCATTTAGGCCTTATTACTTTATTACTTGGTCTGGATACTGAGCTTGCGACTGTCGCGGCGGTTTTCCATATTATTAACCACGCAACGTTTAAGGCTTCTTTATTCATGGCGACGGGGATTATCGACCATGAAACGGGTACTCGTGATATGCGTAAACTTAACGGTATGTGGCGTTTTATGCCCTATACCGCAACGCTTGCGATGGTTGCCGCTTCTGCGATGGCTGGGGTGCCGCTACTTAATGGTTTCTTGTCTAAAGAAATGTTCTTTGCCGAGACGCTACACCAGCAACTTCTGGGCTCTATGTCGTGGTTGATTCCAATTTTGGCGACAATCGCCGGTGCATTCTCTGTTGCGTATTCGGCGCGATTTATTCATGACGTATTCTTCAACGGAGATCCAATTGATTTACCTAAGGAGCCACATGAAGCGCCACGCTATATGCGTTTTCCAATCGAAATCTTGGTCGCTTTATGTTTGATAGTCGGCATGTTCCCTAACTTTATCGTTGATGGCATGTTAAAAACAGCATCAAGTGCGGTATTAGGGGAGGCAGCGCCAACCTTTGAGGTTGCTATTTGGCATGGCTTTAACTTACCACTGCTTATGAGTGGTCTTGCGGTATGTGGTGGTTTATTAATTTATACTCAGCGCAAATATCTATTCCAATTCCAAGCTTCATTACCGCCAATGAACGCTAAGAAAACGTTTGAACGCACTATGTACAACATAGTGTCTTGGAGTCGCGCGCGTGTAAACGCAATAGAAAATGGTTCGCTACAGCGTTATCTGATGCTGATGTTTATTGTTGTGCTGGTGAGTGCGGGCTGGCCATTGTTTGAAATGTCACAGTTAGTGGGTAATTTAGAGCCGACGCCAATTGACGTACATAACGGTATTGGTGCTGGTTTATTAATGATTGGAGCAATTGGCACGGTTATCTGGCATCGTACTCGTATGGTTGCACTGCTGATGATTTCGGTTGTTGGTC
Organism: Pseudoalteromonas sp. OANN1; assembly: GCF_024124685.1. NCBI lineage: Bacteria > Pseudomonadati > Pseudomonadota > Gammaproteobacteria > Alteromonadales > Pseudoalteromonadaceae > Pseudoalteromonas > Pseudoalteromonas sp. OANN1. The sequence goes on along the minus strand of NZ_JAMXSE010000011.1, from coordinate 9,712 downwards.
TCATGGTGTCGGTTGCCTTTACGCGCTTCTCAGCACCGGATCTGGCGCTTACTCAGTTAACGGTAGAAGTAGTAACCATTATTCTGTTAATGCTTGCGTTATTCTTCTTACCGCAAAGAACGCCGAAGGAGTCTAGTTCTATTCGCGTACTCCGTGATATGGGTATTGCTTCAGCAATTGGTGTGATCATTGGAAGTATCAGTTACGCCTTGATCACAAGACCGCTGGATAGTATTTCTGAGTTCTTTATTGCAAACGCCAAAGTTGGCGGTGGCGGGACGAATGTCGTTAACGTTATCTTAGTGGATTTCCGTGGTTTTGATACGCTAGGTGAAATTACCGTACTGGGTATTGCGGCGCTTGGGATTTATAAGTTACTGATTAACTTACCACTATTTATGCCTGGCAGTGACAGTGAAGGCAGACCTTGGGCAAAAGAAAGATATCCGCTACTGCTGGCAAGTATTTCACAAAGCTTATTGCCTTTGGCATTGCTGGTTTCGGTTTATATTTTCTTGCGCGGTCACAATCTACCAGGTGGTGGATTTATCGCAGGTCTAATCACGGCGATAGCCTTTATTTTACAATACATTGCTCATGGTTCGAATTGGATTGCAGAGCGCTTTGATGTCAACTACCGCAAGATTATCGCAACGGGTATCGCTATTTCTCTAGCAACCGGTGTGGGAAGTTGGTTCTTTGGCAAACCATTCTTAACCTCATGGTTTGATTATTTTGATATCCCACTGGTTGGTAAAACTGAGTTGGCAAGTGCCATCGCATTCGACCTTGGTGTTTATATCACCGTGGTAGGTGCAACGCTGATGATTTTGGCGAGCCTAGGTAAAGTAACGGCAAATGCGCCCAAAGAAGAGGTGAATATTTAATGGAATTGCTTTATGCATCGTGCGTAGGCTTGCTAGTAGCCTGTGGCGTATTTTTGATTCTACGAGCAAGAACATTCCCTGTTGTTCTTGGTTTAACTATGTTGTCTTATGCGGTCAACTTGTTTTTGTTCGCATCGGGTAGATTGACCTTAAACAAAGCTGCAGTGCTTGGTTATAGCAGTGAGTATGCAGATCCACTGCCGCAAGCCTTGGTATTGACGGCAATTGTTATCGGGTTCGCGATGACGGCATTTGTCGTGATCTTAGCTATTCGCGGTCGTTCTGATTTGGGTAATGACCATGTAAATGGCATTGTTCCTGACAAAAAGGGTAAAGCATGATCCAACATTTGACTTCTTTACCTATTTTATTACCCATGTTGGCAGGTGTGATCCTGCTGATGCCACCGTGTGGTAAAAACTTAGCGATTAGGCGTAAAGTTTCAGTACTTATGTCGCTGATTACGTTTGCAGTTTGTGCCTCACTTTTACTACATGTTCAGCAGTCTGGCATTCAGGTTTATGCGATTGGTAACTGGCAAGCACCGTTTGGTATTGTGTTAGTTGCTGATCAACTTTCGACTCTGTTAGTCAGCTTAACCGCGTTGTTGTGTTTTGTGTGTTCGCTGTATAGCTGTGCCGGAGACGACGAACGAGGAAGTTTCTTCCATCCGTTACTGCACTTTTTGGTGATGGGGGTAAACGGCGCCTTCTTAACTGGTGACGCGTTCAACTTATTTGTATTCTTTGAGATTTTGTTGATAGCGTCTTATGCACTACTAATGCATGGTGGTGATAAGCACAATACCCGTGCTTCACTGCAATACGTGATCCTAAATCTAGTAGGTTCGTCGGTATTTTTGATTGCATTAGGTATCTTGTACGGTGTGCTTGGTACTTTGAACATGGCGGATATGGCATATAAGATCACTTTCTTACAAGGAGATGATGTTTATCTTGCTAAGATTGGCGGCTTATTGTTATTGGTTGTATTTGCGCTAAAAGGCGCCTTGCTACCGCTTCATCTATGGCTGCCAAACACCTATGCAACCGCGTTGCCTGTTGTTGCCGCTTTATTTGCAATCATGACTAAAGTGGGTGTGTATTCCATGATGCGCGTGTATACACTGATTTTTGGCGATCAAGCTGGTGAATTAAGTCATATGGCACAAGAGTGGCTATGGTGGCTCGCTCTGGCGACTATCGTCATGGGTGGAATTGGCGTGCTTGCTAGTCAAGACTTACGTAAGCTGTCTGCAAATTTAGTGGTGGTGTCGGTTGGTACCCTAGTGGCATTAGTCGCCGTACAAACTGTAAATAGTAGTGCTGCAGCCATTTACTATTTAGTGCACTCGACGTTAGTGTCTGCTGCATTGTTCTTACTCGCTGATTTAGTGGGGAAACAAAGGGGTAAAGTTGCCGACAGGATCACCGCAGGTCGCCCAGTAGTACAACCCATGTTACTTGGTATCATGTTTGCGATAGCGGCAATCACTGTGATTGGTATGCCACCGTTATCAGGCTTTATTGGCAAAGTATGGATCTTAAAGTCGACCATCGAGTCTAGTCACACATATTGGTTTTGGGCGGTGTATTTGTTAGTAAGCTTAGCGGTATTAGTCAGTGTCTCAAAAGCAGGTAGCACTGTGTTTTGGCATCATACGGGTAAGGTCGATACGCAATCGGCAGAAAAAGCGCATCCAGCCCAAATTATCGCAATTCTTACCTTGATAACTTGTGCACCGTTAATGGTGATTTTTGCCGGTCCATTGACTGATTACGCATTGTCGGCAGCCGACTCTTTGCACGACTTTTCGAGCATGACGAATGCAGTGTTAAAAGGAGCGAAATAGATGCGTTTAGAAGCAAGGTTTAAATGGCTACCAACTCCATTTCGCAGTCTACTGCTGTTTACCGTATGGTTATTGATGAATAATAGTGTTTCAGCTGGGCATATTATTCTCGCGACTATTCTAGCGATTGTGATCCCGCTTATTACCTATAGGTTTAGAACTAAGCAACCACTGATCATTAAGCCATGGTGTGCGTTTACTCATTTGCTGTTGGTGCTTTACGATATCATTACTGCCAATGTTGAGGTCGCGATAAAGATCTTAGGGCCAACGAAGAAATTACGCCCTGGTTTCGTGTTGGTGCCGCTCGATATAGATCAAGCTATGCCAATTACTATTTTAGCCAGCACGGTATCTTTAACTCCTGGCACCGTAAGTGCTGAGGTATACCCTTGGCCAGAGTCTGTAAAAAGTGGCGAAAAACCAGAACGTAAATACTTACTGATCCATGTGTTAGATCTTACGGATGAGCAAGCATTGATTGATACGGTTAAATCTCGTTATGAAGCGCCATTGAAGGAGATTTTTGAATGCTAGAAACTGTAATTCTTATTGTCTTTGCGATGATAGGTGTATCACTTTTGCTAAATCTTTGGCGTTTGGTTGTTGGACCTTCAATTCCAGATAGAATTTTAGCGCTCGATACCATGTACATAAATACCATTGCGCTTATTATTCTATATGGAATGAGTATGGGGACGGCATTGTACTTTGAAGCCGCATTACTAATAGCAATGCTTGGTTTTGTAAGTACGGTTGCAGTATGTAAGTATTTGCTACGCGGCGACATCATAGAATAGGAGAGCGATATGTCAGAATGGATAATTTCTATTTTATTACTGTTAGGTGGTGCATTTGTATTGATAGGCTCTATTGGTCTTGTGAAAATGCCTGACTTTTTTATGCGTCTCCATGGTCCTACAAAAGCTACAACGCTTGGAATGGCGTGCTTATTGACCTCGGCAATGGTGTATTTCAGTACCACGACTGATGGCGTGAGTGTAAAAGAAATCTTGATTTCAATATTTTTGTTGCTCACCGCCCCCATCTCTGGATATATGCTGATTAAGTCAGCAATACATCACCGTTTGCCAAGTAATGAAAAGACGACTGGCAAAGACAAGATAAAAAAATAGTGCTTCGGCGCTATTTTTTTATCCACCACTTTATAATTTATTCCTCAAAATACTTCGCTTAAGTATCATAAATTTCAGTACGTTATTAAATTTTTTGCTACAGTTAAAAAAGACTTCATAGTCGCCGATAAAAATAGGGGTCACTCGTTTTATCAAGTTGATGATGAACGTGCAGTGCAATTTGTTTGCATACTAAGTCTAAAAACTGGGAATGTTATGAAACAAGCTTCGATTAAAAACAAACTCTTATTCTTTGTAACAGCATTAGTAACGAGTTTGGTTGTTATATTAGTGACAACAATGTGGTTTCACCTTGCAGCAGAAAATACCAAGCAAAGTGAAGGGGTCCAACAAGCGATTTATGATGAAATATCCCAAGGTCTTATCGCTAAAGGCAATCAATATGGGCAACGTGTGGCTGGCTTTATCAATGAAGCCTATCGTGTTCCTTACACTTTGGCGGGTGTGCTATCGCATACCGCCGAGCAGGATCCTCTGAGCCGTGAACAAGTGCAAGAAATTGTCAATGGTGCGCTAAAGCAAAATCGCTTTGTGTCTTCTATGTATGCACAGTTTGAACCGAATGGTTACGATGGCAATGATGCCAGTAATCAAGGTGGTTCGAGTCACTCTGTGCCGGGCGCTGGTACCTTAGAGCTCTACTTCACTCAAGAAGCTGATGGTCCGATGCAACAAAAAGTTGAGTCGGCAGAAGAAAAATATGCCGATGCAATCAATGAATTTGGCCTACGAGAAGCCGAGTGGTATCTGTGCGCAAAAGATAAAATAGCGCCTTGCATCATGGAACCCTATTTATATGAAATTTCTCCGGGCAACAAAATGCTGATGACCTCATTGACCACACCAGTCGTGGTCAATCGTCAATTTAGAGGCTTAGTGGGCGTGGATGTAAACTTACCTATTTTCCAAACCATGGTCGACGAGCTCTCAAACTCGCTTTACTCAGGAGCCGCTAAGGTAACCTTGTTAAGTGAGTTGGGTCTTGTTGTGGGTTCTAGTCACTATAAGAATTTAGCACGCCCACTTGCAGAGTCGACAAAGTCAGATAGGGCTGAGGTGTTAAAATCGCTGCACACAGGTTCTGGGATTAAAGAGCTTGATGAAGATTTAGTCGTAGCAGTACCTATCAACATAGCGTTACCAAACACCACTTGGTCTCTGGTAATAGAACTACCTAAGGCAATTGCACTTAGTTCTGCTACAACGCTGCAAAGTCAGCTGGAGGAGTCGACAAACTCCGTTGGTCGCTGGATGCTTATTATAGGTATTGTTATTGCTGTTATTGGCATTGCCATTGCGGTGGTATTAGTGAACACAATTATCGGTCCGCTTACGCATATTCAGGAACGAGTCGAGAACTTAGCTTCTAGCGAAGGCGATTTAACGCATGAGCTAGAAGTGAGCCATCATGCTGAGTTGATTGCCTTGGCACATGGCTTTAACCGCTTTACTGATAAACTACGAAAAATGATTGATGACCTCAAAGGTCTTGCTGAATCTTCCTATGAGCAGTCGCATCGAACAACAGAAGCTGCGATTAACATCAAAAACAAAGTCGCTAATCAGCATCTAGAGATAGACAGCGTAGTTACTGCAATTAACGAACTCAGTGCGACCGCTTCAGAGGTGGCTCGGGCGTCTGAAAAAGCGGCTGCAAGTACGAATCAGGCCGCTGATCAAGTTCAGCAAAGCGAACAAAGCATCATTAAAACAACTGAAACGGTGCAATCAATGGCGGATCAAGTCATTGATGCAAAACAAGCGGTCGTGAAGGTATCTGAGCGCAGTGATGATATTTCCAAAATACTAGAAGTGATCAGAGCCATTGCAGAGCAAACTAATTTACTGGCCTTAAACGCGGCAATTGAAGCTGCACGGGCGGGGGAACAAGGTCGAGGTTTTGCGGTTGTTGCAGACGAAGTTCGAGCTTTGGCGTCAAAAACACAGGCCTCAACGGACGACATTAGTAAACTAATTGATAACTTACAGAGCGAGGTCGCGAACTCAGGTCGGATCATTGAGAGCTCTGTGCAGTTAGGTGAAGATGCAGTGAGTTATTGCCAAGAATCGGCTAGGTTAATGAGTACCCTAGTTGCTGAGCTGACAAGCATTTCTAATGAAGTAACACAAATTGCAACGGCTGCGGAAGAGCAAAGCATGGTTACCGAAGAAATTAATACGAATACGACGGGCATTTCAGACGCCGCTGCTGAGCTTTCGAAGTTTGCAGATGAAGTAGAGCAAGCGGCCAGTTCAATGACGCTGATAGTCGAACAAAAACACAAGCAACTTAATTTATTAAGAACGTAAGTTTGTTGGTTTGCAAAGAGACTGGAGACAGTCTCTTTGCAGCTATGGCGTTTTTCATCAAAATTCACTATGATAACTGTATTTATATACAGTTAAGCCAATCATGAAACTCTATATCGCAGAAAAACCCTCTTTAGGTCGAGCAATCGCCGATGTCTTACCAAAACCACATAAAAAACAAGATGGTTATATAGAAGTCGCGAATGGTGATGTGGTTTCTTGGTGTATAGGCCACTTGTTGGAACAAGCAGAACCTGAAGACTACGATGCCAAATACAAAAAATGGCAGTTTCATGATCTACCAATCGTGCCTACTCAATGGCAGTTCAAAGCAAAGCCAAAAACAAAAAAGCAGCTTAGCACTTTAAAAAAGTTACTCACAAAAGCCGATGAAATCTACCATGCTGGAGATCCAGATAGAGAAGGGCAATTGCTCGTGGATGAAGTATTTCAATTCGTAAATTTGCCAGACCGGAAAAGAGCAACGATCCGACGCTTGTTGATCAGTGATTTGAATCCACAAGCTGTGAAAAAGGCATTGGCTTCGACACGTTCTAATCAAGAGTTTGTTCCTTTAAGTGTATCTGCACTTGCAAGAGCTAGAGCGGATTGGTTATTTGGTATGAATTTAACCAGAGCGTTTACGTTGGCTGGGCAAAAAGCGGGAGTGAATGCCGTTTTGTCGGTTGGCAGAGTGCAAACACCGGTACTTGGTTTGGTTGTTAGGAGAGATTTAGAAATAGAGAACTTTGTATCGAAACCATTTTATGAGGTGATTGCACATATCAATAAACCAAATTGGGGAGTCTTTGAAGCTAAGTGGGTACCAAGTGAAGCATGTAAGCCTTATATGGACGAAGATGGGCGTGTTCTGGTTAAAGCCTTAGCTGAAAATGTTGCGGATAGGATCAGTCAAAAGCAAGCAACAATAAATAAAGTTGAAACGAAACCAAAAAAGATAAATCCGCCGTTACCTTATAACCTTTCTTCTTTGCAGATTGACGCAAATAAGCGCTACGGTTTATCGGCTCAGCAAGTGTTGGATATTTGTCAGGCACTTTATGAGAAACATAAACTGATCACTTACCCTAGATCAGATAACCGTTATCTACCACAAGAACATTTTGTTGAAAGAGAGCAAGTCATTGCGGCTGCCGAGCACAATCAGGGAATAGAAAGTAAGTATATTAAGTTAGCTGATATGAACCTAAAAGGAGCGTGTTGGAATGATAAAAAGGTAGAAGCGCATCACGCTATCATTCCAACCACTAAAAAGCTCCGCAGTGCTCAGCTTGGGCATAGAGAGTTACAGGTCTATCAACTCATCTCTGTACAATACCTTGCGCAATTCTTTCACCCCTACCGCTACAACGAAACTAAAGTGGAGTTGGAGATTAGTGGTGGTCAATTCAAAGCACAAGCGAAGCAAATCACAGAGCAAGGGTTCAAGATACTGTTTAAAGGTCATGAGGTAGAAAAAGAAAGCCTATTGCCGGAGTTACAGGTAGGAGAGCAACTTTTATGCGAGAAAGGTGAAGTTAAAGAAAAACAAACTCAGCCGCCAAAGCATTACACTGAAGCGACCTTATTAGGTGCAATGACAGGTATTGCACGGTTTGTTTCCGATCAATCTATCAAAAAGGTATTGAAAGACACTGACGGGCTTGGCACTGAGGCGACGCGGGCCGGAATTATTGAGCTTTTGTTTAGACGGCAGTTTCTTAGGCGAGAAGGTAAGACGATATATTCTACGGCGCTGGGAAAAGCATTTATTCAAACCCTACCTGAGTCACTTTCATTACCAGACAGAACTGCGCTCTGGGAGTCATTGCTTGGAAAGATCGCCAATAAGGAAACGTCGTATAATCAATTTATGCAACCGCTTTGTGATGAGTTAGGTGGATTTATTGACAGCGCTCAGTCTATCAATACGAATGCACTGAAAGGCGTCCCTGTACCTGCATTTAAAAAACGCGGGGCAAGAAAGGGGAAATTTACTCGAAAGAGAAAGCCAAGCTCTGCATAATTGTTTTCTTGGCTTGGTTGTAAATTCAGATAGTGTCACTATATCAACCATATTAATTACTCAGACAGAAAATAGAATATGAGCAATAAAATCCAACTAACCCCTGAAAACATTCAGCAAGTAATAACCGACCCAAATCCAGAGAAAGTGTTATTACTAACCTTTTATAGCAATCAAAACCCTGAATGTGTTCAGCAAGACCAAATATTGGAGGGGATCGCGGCTGCTTATAGTGAGCACATAACCATAGGTGTTATCGACTGTGATGTCCAACAAGCTCTGGCATCTCAACTCGCTCAGCAAATTGGTTTACAAGCTTTGCCAACGATTGTGATTTTAAAAGGTGGTGCGCCAGTAGATATGCTGGCAGGGGCAAAAACAGAAGAAGAAATTAAAGAAGCTTTGTCTGAGCATTTACCATCACCTGAAGTTATTTTACTTGATCAAGCGAAGCAATTCCTTGCAAGCGGCGAGCTAAATAATGCCTTTAGTTATGCGAAGAAGGCATACGACATTGACAGTAGTAACACTCGGGTTAAGTTGGTGTTTGCGGATATCTGTATGCAAATTCAAAAATTTGATGAAGCTCAAGCGTTGTTAGATTCTGTAAATGAAGAACAGCGAGACCCGTATTATCACAATTTAGTCGCTAAATTGGCGCAAGCCGCGGCTGCACAAGATTCGCCAGAGGTAAAGCGTCTAGAGCTAGCGGTGGAAGCTGAGCCTGATTCATTAGACTTACGTTGTCAGTTAGCTCAAGCTCAGTTAGATGTGGGTAAAAAAGAGGACGCATTAGCTAGCCTACTTATGGTGCTTAAGAAAGATATGAACTACGGTGAAGCCAAAAAGGGATTTTTAGATATTATTGCTTCGCTTCCTGATGGCGATAGTGTTGCTTCAGCATATCGACGAAAGCTATATAGTCTTCTTTACTAAAAGAATAGATCGTTGAATACCAAGATACAGGTGAAAATTTCTTCAACTGTATCTTGCATCCTCCCAAATTTGATCAATACTTATGATCCTTTCGCGAAAACTGGTGACAGTTTTATGAAGAAAATGTTGCATTAATGTGGTTTTTAAGTGGTTTTGTGTGTTTTCTGTTCGAACAAACCGTTTTTATAAGTTTTAATGAAAAAAGGGGTTGCACTAAAATCGGATATCCCTATAATGCGCTTCCACCGACACGGGGAGCAACGCTGAAAAGTAATAAGTCAACTAGTTGGTAGTCGAGTAAAACTTAGCTTTGAGAGCTTGGAAGAAAACTTCTAAAGAAATTCAAAATTAAGTGTTGACAAAAAATCGGGAATGCTTAGAATGCACACCCCTCGAAACAACGAAATGTTTCGAAACGTTCTTTAAAAATATGAAGCAATCATCTGTGTGGGCACTCGTACAGATTGAGTTCTAACAGCAGATTCTAGTTCGCTAGATGACGCAAACAAATTTAGAGTCTCAATTGTAACTGAGTGACTATATA
>NZ_JAMXSE010000010.1:0-151504 GCF_024124685.1 Pseudoalteromonas sp. OANN1 | reverse complement strand
AAATATTTTTTGCGATGTCGATACTGATTGTTGTAATCTGCATTTGGTCTTCTCCCATTTTGATTGTTTGCAATTCAATCATGGCACACCGATGCCGAGTGTGGGAGGAGACCATTACATCAGGTTAATTAATCGCTTAGATAATTATATCGCATCTAAGAGTCTGTTAAGTGCAGACTCTTTTTCTTTATATTCAAGTTACACAACCATTATTCAGTCAGGGGAGTTATATTTAGTTAAAAAGATGTAACCAAAAAATCATGATTTGTTCCTGTAATCGTAATGCAAAGCGTCTAGCGTAAGCCTTCTTTAAAATAATAATGGTATTACAATGAATAAGATAAGCGTTTGTTCTGCGATCATAGCTACATTATTACTGAGTGCATGTGATGATGACTCTGTGGAGGTTGTACAGGTTGAAAAGCCGGTGATCACAACGGAGACTGAAGTAAAAGTCGTTGAAGTTCCGGTAATTGTGGAGGTGCCTGCAGGTAGCGCAAGTGCCATGCAAGTGGGTACACGTCCTGATTTCTTAATTCAAGATATGGAAGAAGGTGCACTCAAAACCAAGCTTGAGCAGTGTGCTAACGGACCTTTTTATAAAACAGACTTTTCAATTGGACACCGTGGTGCGCCAATGCAGTTTCCTGAACACACCAAAGAATCTTATATTGCGGCCGCTAAAATGGGTGCTGGGATTTTAGAGTGTGACGTTGCCTTTACTAAAGACAAAGAGCTGGTTTGTCGCCACTCACAATGTGATTTACACACAACAACAAATATTTTAGCAACGGATTTAGGCCAAAAATGTACAACACCATTTGTACCAGGCGATCCTGAAAATGGAATTGCAGCCCAAGCTAAGTGTTGTACCAGCGACATTACTTTGGCTGAGTTTAAGACATTAAAAGGTAAAATGGATGCCGCGAACTCAATGGCGACAACTGTAGAGGAATATATGGATGGTACGGCAAATTGGCGCACCGATTTATATGCGAGCCGTGGTACTTTAATGACCCATGCCCAGAGTATTGAGTTATTTAAAAGTTTAGGCGTGAAAATGACGCCAGAGCTGAAGACTCCGTCTGTCGCTATGCCTTTTGACGGTTTTACACAAGAAGCCTACGCACAAAAAATGATCGACGAATACAAAGCTGCAAATGTAGATCCAAAAAATGTCTGGGCACAGTCATTTAATCGTGACGATATCGTCTATTGGATAAAAGAAAATCCAGAGTTTGGTGCACAGGCAGTGTATTTGGACGACAGATACGAAGCGCAAGCAGTAGACAATGAAACCATGGTATCAGCAGAGCAAATCGTGCATAACCCGGAGCTATTGTCGCCAACAATGGAGGAGCTTGCAGCGGATGGTGTTAACATTATCGCACCGCCTCTTTGGATGTTATTAACCGAAGAAGGGGGGAAAATAGTACCTTCACCTTATGCCAAAGCTGCAAAAGCAGCAGGGCTTGAGATCATCACTTGGACACTAGAGCGCTCTGGTCACTTAGCCAGCGGTGGTGGTTGGTACTATCAAAGCATCAACGGCAGTCTGTCAGGTGCGGCGATGATAGATAATGATGGTGATACCTTTAAAGTGCTAGATGTATTGGCCAAAGAAGTTGGCGTACTTGGCGTATTCTCTGATTGGCCAGCAACGACCACCTACTATGCAAGTTGCATGGGTATGCCTGCCAGTATTTAAGCGGTGTTAATTGTGGTAGGAGCGGGTTCACCCCGCGATCTTTTTTCTAATAATCGCCGCCTAAAGCGGCTCCCACCACGATTTTGAGTATATGGTAGGAGCGGATTTACTCCGCGATCTTGTCTTTAATGAGCGCCGCATAAAGCGGCTCCCACCAAGAGTTTGAGTATATGGTAGGAGCGGATTTACTCCGCGATCTTGTTTCTAATGATCGCCGCATAAAGCGGCTCCTACCACGAGTTTGAGTATATGGTAGGAGCGGGTTCACCCCGCGATCTTTTGATTTGGTTTTCACTGTTATTATGTCAACTCCGTTTGTTCCTAATTCTATGCTAGAAGAATCTCACCCTCTGCACTAGTCTTTATTGTGAACGCTTTAATAAAGGCTAGAATCATGAAGTTAAACTCTATCCGTATCCTCATGACCACTATCTTTGGTGGCATTATTGTTTTTGTCGTCATCGTTACATTATTGGTTGTTAACATGTACAACGCTTTGCTTGATTTTGAACAAATGGCGGACAACCGTTATAAGGCCTATCAACTGGCCGATGAATTAAGACAAAGCTCCGATGATTTAACGCGATTGGGAAGAACCTATGCGGTAACTGGGAACGATAAATACGAAAAGATGTATATGGATGTATTAGCAATTCGTAATGGTGAAAAGCCAAGACCTGAAGGTTACCATAAAATTTATTGGGATCTGGTGCTTAACTATGGTGAGAAACCTAAACCAGACGGTCAGCGAGAAGTATTACTCGATGCCATGAAAGCGGCGGGCTTTAGCCAAAAGGAGCTCAACTATTTAAGTGAGGCACAAGCCAATTCCGATGGCCTCGTCGCATTAGAAGTCGAAGCCATGAATGCCGTAAAAGGTAAGTTTAAAGATAGTTCAGGAAATTACACCATCCAAGGCGAGCCTGATTTGAACAAAGCGGTTAAGCTTACTCACAGTGATGATTATCATCGCTATAAAGCCAACATCATGAAACCAGTTGAATCGTTTTTTACGGAACTTGAAAGTCGTACCAAACAAAATGTTGTGCAAGCTCACAGTGCTGTAGAGTCTTATGTTTTGTGGGCGATGGTGATGTTAGTGATAACCGTATGTTTTAGTTTATTCGGTGTGTATTTAGTTCGTCGTCGTATCGTGAAACCGATAGAGTTACTTGGTAGAACTTTTGAAGAGATAGGCAGTTCAAACGATCTTAGAAAAACGGTAGACGAAAGCGGCGCAACTGAGATTAAAGCGGTGGCCAATATCGTAAACCGTATGCTCAATAGCTTTAAAAATACAGTCACGAATATCGGCTCAGCGGGTGGCGCGATGTCACAATCTTCCAAAGAAGTGGCGCACTTTATTCGCAGTAATAAGGAGATAAGCGAAGAACAAAACGCCCGTCTTGAAACCATCGCTACGGCTGCGGAAGAAATGACCGCAACACTCAATGAGGTCACGTCCAGTACCGTGAGTACAGCAGATTATGCCAATCAGGTTGAACTTGAAGCACAGCGGGGGATGGAAGTGATGTCGCAAACCAGCCAGCAATTTAGTGATTTGTCAGTGCGCTTTGACGAAACCGCGAATATTATCTCTGAGTTGACTGAGCAAAGTGATCAAGTGTCAAATGTAGTGAGCGTGATCCAGGCTATTGCAGAGCAAACTAACCTGCTTGCATTAAATGCTGCCATCGAAGCGGCAAGGGCGGGAGAGCAAGGCCGCGGTTTTGCTGTTGTTGCAGATGAAGTAAGGACCCTTGCACAAAGAACCCAAAAATCCACCGAAGAAATTCGCGATATTATCAACCAGCTGCAAACCAAAGCGGGGAGTGCGAATACCGCCATTCAGCAAAGCCAGCACCAAGTGCAAGCGACGGAAGAGCAGGTGATGGTATCTTCCGAAGTGCTTGATAGCATCTTTGAAGCGGTGAGCAAAATCAAAGACTTGACTCAAGGTGTTGCCACCGCTTCACAGGAGCAGTTATCGGTGACAGAAGACATTAACACCAATATCAATGGCCTGAGTGATATCTCTAAAGAAGCGATTAAGCGGATGAATGAGTTTATGGCCATTGTTGAGCAGTTAGAGCAAACCAGTCATCGCCTCAACGACAATGCAAGGGAGTTTACTGTTTAGCATGTAGGAAGTGTTTTACGCGGTGGCCTCTTCTTTACTGATCGCCGCGTAAAGCGGCTCCTACTAAGGGGTAGAGTATGTTGTAGGAGCGGATTTACTCCGCGATCTTGTCTTTAATGATCGCCGCGTAAAGCGTCTCCCACCAAGGGCCTGAGCATTTGGTAGGTGCGGGTTTACCCGCACTTCTATCTCTAATGACCGCTGCTTTACGCGGCGATCTCTCCATGAATAGGACCAAGAAAAATCAAAAAACCTGCAACGTCCCTTAAATATGATCTAAATCAAAAATGCAAATGAGATTAATTATCAATATTTTTGACTTTTGTTCAGTTTCCATTTAGAGTACGCGCCAAAATTTACTTTAATGCAATAAATTTTGGGATATTAACAATGACAAACACGCCTTTTAAACGTGGTGTACTTTCTGCTTTGGTGCTTTCTGCCCTTAGTCCAGTTGCTTTTGCTGATGCAGTAAAAGCGCAGCCAGACATGGAGCGCATCGTGGTCACTGCGACTGGCTTTGAGCAAAAAATACCAGAAGCACCAGCGAGTATTTCAGTGATCACCGCTGAAGACATTCAAGCTCAGTCTTACACTACGTTGCTTGATGCCGTGAAGTACCAAGAAGGCGTGGACATTGGCACAACTCGAGATAAAACCGGCCAAGGCAGCGTGAGCATGCGTGGTTTAACAGGCGAATATACGCTGCTACTTATTGACGGTAAGCGTCAAAACAATCACGGTGATATCTACCCAAATAACTTTGGTGGTAACGCGTTTAACCATATTCCACCTAAAAGTGCCATTGAGCGTATTGAAGTCATTAGGGGGCCAGCCTCTACACTTTACGGCGCAGATGCGATGGGCGGCGTAATCAACATTATTACTAAAAAGTCAGTAGATGAATGGACCGGCAGCATCGATTTTGGCCGAAGCCTACAAACAAACGACCAGTTTGGTGATGACATTACCACTGACTTCAGTATCTATGGGCCTTTAGTTAAAGGTTTACTCAACTTTTCTGCTCGCGGTAGCATTTATGAGCGTCAAGCATCAAACCCTGAGTTTTCACCTGCAACCGATCCAAATGGTGAGCAGCATCATCGTGAACTTGGTTTTGGTAGTGGTGGTAGAACGGTTGATAACACTAATACGCAACTTGGTGCGACGTTTGTATTTACGCCAAACGACAACCACACTGTTACTTTTGACTACGATATCTCAAATCAAGAGTACGATAATACACCAAACTACGACGTTGAGTCGGGCAAAATTACCTATCCGCTTGGTACCAAAGACAACATCGAATCAATCTGGCAAGACCGTCGCGGTGTGGTAAATCCACGCGCAGGTTATGCGGCGGATCAAGAATTTGATAGAAGCTGGTGGTCACTAACGCATCAAGGTACCTTTGGTGATATTGAAACCTTTGTGTCATTGGCGTTTGTTGATACCGATAACAATGGCCGTACTATGCCGCTTTCTGTTGCTGAGCGTAAACTACTACAAGCCATGTATGATGGCAGTGGTAAATATGCCGATATGGAAGAAGCAGAACGTAAAGCGCTTGCTGAAAGCACATTCTTACCACGTCCAAAGCGTACACTGAACAGCAACCAATATACGTTAGACGCGCGAGTGGATATTCCTGTTGACGATTTACTTGGCGATCACGTGTTTGTTGTGGGCGGCCAGTGGGTTGACGGTGAATTACAAGATGGCGTATTTGGTATGGAGTCGGGCGTTGATCAAGGCGTTCAGGAACACCAAATGTACTCGCTATTTGTAGAAGATAACTGGCACTTAAGCGATCCGCTAACAGTTACAGTGGGTGTCCGTCACGATAACCACGATGTATTTGGTAGCCAACTTTCTCCGCGTCTATACGGTGTATACGAGCTGTCTGACGATTGGACAGTAAAAGGCGGGATCAGTACAGGTTATAAAACGCCACAAACGACTGACTTATACAATGGTATAACCGGCTTTGGTGGTCAAGGTACGTCACCGTTTGCAGGTAACCCCGATCTTGAACCAGAAACCAGCGTAAACAACGAAGTTGCATTGTATTGGACACACCCAACAG
This sequence comes from Pseudoalteromonas sp. OANN1, assembly GCF_024124685.1. NCBI lineage: Bacteria > Pseudomonadati > Pseudomonadota > Gammaproteobacteria > Alteromonadales > Pseudoalteromonadaceae > Pseudoalteromonas > Pseudoalteromonas sp. OANN1. The sequence continues at coordinate 145,570 of NZ_JAMXSE010000010.1, read as the reverse complement.
AGAACCACAATTTTAATATCACTTACTTCTCAACGGAGTTTGACGATAAAATCGCCCGTGGTGACACCATCAAGAGTTGCTCTGCAACCAATGGTGCAAAACCATGCGTGAATTTGGGCGTATACGATGAGCTTGGCTACGATACTTATAGCCAAAAAATCAATATCGACAAAGTTGAGATCCAAGGCATTGAGCTTGCAGGCCGCTACCAGTTCACGGATGCAGTTTCACTTTACGCGAATTACACCTGGACAGACAGCGAGCAAAAGAGCGGCCCTCAAGAAGGTCAACCACTAACCAATACCGCTGAGCACATGGCAAATGCCACTGTAAACTGGCAAGTAACAGACGAGCTTTCACTAACGCTAAATGCTGAAATGCGCTCCGATCGCTACCGTGGCTGGGACAACAACCTAGACAAAGCCATGTACTACAAAAACTACAACCTACTGCACTTAGGTGCTAAATACACCTTTAACGACAATGTCACTGTATTTGCGCGGATCAATAACTTATTGGATGAAGACTTTACGTCTTATAGCACAGATTACAATGACTTAAACGGCGATGGCAAATACGAATACCTAAGCGGCCGTGGTGTGGTAAGCGAAGTCGTATTTAGCGACGACTACAACGTAAAAGACAAAGCCCGCAATATTTGGTTTGGTGTAAACGTGACGTTTTAATACTCACGTAAAGCATTACTAGATTACAAAACTCAAAGGAAGTGCAATTTGCACCTCCTTCTTTATTGCCTCCTGCGTAGGACGCAGCGATCATTTATCTACCTTTTATCTCACTCGTAGCAGCAGCTTTACGCGGCGACAGTCACCTGTTTTAACAGAATAAATCCGCTTGCTACTTTGTGTAGGAGCTGCCTCACGCGGCGATCATTTCTCTACCTTTTTTACCTCACTCGTAGCAGCGGCTTTACGCCGCGACAGACATCTGTTTTAGCAGAATAAATCCGCTTACTACCATGTGTAGGAGCCGCTTCACGCGGCGATCTTTTCAACAAGACTCAACCATTAACCTCAATCCAACGCGGTCAAGGCACGATAGGTATCATACGCAAACTGATCAGTCATACCGCTAATAAAATCCTGAATAAGACGGCAGCGAAAATAAAACTCAAAAATCGCCTCGGCTCGCTCAGTCTCACTAAGCTTCGCAACCGTCTCGCGGTATACCGCAACATACTTTTTGGAAATTCGATTAATCAATCGCGACTCTATCGCAAAGTCATGGTCGCCATTTAATGCTGCGTTAAACTCGTCGGCGTGTAAATCAAGCACTCGCTGATATTCATTCAATATGCTGCTAGTGATCTTATAACCTTGAAGCTCCAACTGCTCGACTTCTTTATTCGAAAATACCTCGTTGGCCGCAACCGTTTTCAACGACTTTACAATGGCATGAAGGTGACTATTATCCTCCAGTAACGAAGCGTTAAAACTCCCTTCGTAGATTGCATCAATATTGTCGATAAAACGTGTTTTGGCATGTTCAGCAAGCGGGTGCAACAACCCCACGCGGAGCCAAATAAAAAACTCGTTATCAAAATTCGCCATATGCTTGCTGGCTTTGTCATTGGCGTAGTGCAGCTTTTTACTCATAAGCTCTAACAGCTTGTCGTCGGTGATCCCAAATCCAGCGGCGATATTTTGATATTCCTCTATTAAACAGCCTGTTAACTCATCTACGCTAATAATGCCTTTTTCTACAGCGTCTTCCATATCAGCAAGGCAATAAGCAATATCGTCAGCCGCTTCCATGATATAAGTCACCGGGTGGCGATTACCCACTTGGATCTGCAATTTGTCGCACAGCTCACTGACAAAACCACTTTCACTAAAATAGTATCCTGCTTTCTTTTGCAGATAAGACTTATCAATGGCTACGGTTGATTTAGGCGTGGTCGCGCAGCGGGTATATTTCATCACAGTGGCGCATTGTGAATAGGTAAGGTTAAGCCGAGAAAGTGTATGAATAACACGAATGGCTTGGGCGTTACCCTCAAAACTACAAATATCGAGCAGTAACTCCATTTCTTGATTTAATACCGCCAGATCAAACGCTTTGCTCTCCTTTGAGCCATACCTAAGCGCCGCCCGAGCACTTGTTGCAAACTGTTGATGCTGACTTAAATAGCGCTTAAACCAATCATTGATAGCGGCCTCGCCGAAGTGACCAAATGCAGGGTTACCAATATCGTGCATCAAACAGGCCATTTCAGACAGAGTAATCAAACACTCAGACAAATCCACCTGCTGGCCGTTTTTATCTCCATATTGCAGCAAATCTTGCTTACCTTGCTGCATCAGCGCATCAACAATTTTTTTAGCAATGTAACGACCGTTTTGTTGCACCTCCAGCGAGTGCGTTAAGCGCGACCGCACCGCGGCATTACGCTCAAGCGGAAACACCTGGGTTTTTTGTTGCAGCCGTCTAAGCGCAGCACTGTTGATAATACGCCCACGGTCGCTCTCAAGGCTACTCGCCTCACTGCCACCGGTATTGTAAGAACGCTCGTTTGTTATTTTCTTTTTGAAGTGCATGCCACTTTCCTGTTGAGACCCAAGCTACATTTTCAATGTAGGTGAATGTGGAAAAGTTGTAAACCGCTAGTGATTTTGGTGATAGTCCACCATTAAATCTTCAACTAGATCCATCCGAAATTGATGGCTGTGTATTTATACAGTGATTTTTTGTTTTATAGCGCTATAATCAGTGGTAACATTGCTACCATTTATATGTCTCAATTTATAGCTGTATCAGAGACAGCTCAAGGATCCAACATTTCGCATGAAACTGGACAATAAAAAGTCGGCATTCGGTCGTCACGAAACATTTTTTCTAAGGTATGGTTGGTTGACCAAAGGCTTTTGGAAGCACTTAGCTCATATAGCTAAAACTGATTTTAAAGAAGATATTTTTAAATCGGATATAGCTCTTGTTGAGTTAGGTGTTGGCAAAAATATGGTTGGTTCAATTAAATATTGGTTGCAGGCTACGCAGCTGCTTGAATCATCCGCAAATCACTTAAAACCGACAAAGCTCGGTTTTGAGTTAATTGGCACCCAAGAAAAGGAAGGTTGGGATCCATATTTAGAAGATGAAGGAAGCCTATGGTTATTGCATTGGCTCATAGCTTCTAATAGTGCTTTAGCGACGACGTTCTTTTGGTTTTTTAATTGCTACCATAAAAATAAGTTTACACAAGAAGAGTTGCGGACGGCTTTATCCGATTTCATCAAGGAAACACTCTCAAGCAGTGTTTCTAGCGCTACTGTTAAAAATGATATAGCAGTGCTGACCAGAATGTATTCGTCTGATGCAACAGGAAAATCAATAAACTGGGATGAAGCTTTAGATTCTCCTTTGGGGCAATTAGGTCTAATAGACACTTTAGCAAATAAAGAATATCAGTCAGTTACGTCTGCCAAAAGCACTTTACCTGCACATATCGTAGGTTTTGCCATGGCACAGATATTTAAGGAAAGACAAGCTGTTTCGATTCCTGTCGAGGAATTGATATACAGTAGTAACAATTGGCCAGCTCTAGGTTCTATTTTTAGATTATCGGAAAACCAAACAATTGCTTTAATTGAAGAAGTTACTTCAATTAAGTCAGGATTATATGAGGTGAGTGAATCTGCGGGTATCCATCAGGTATATCAAGTGGCAGACACTGTAGAACCCTTATTATTTTTGGAAGATTATTACGGCAAAGCGAATAGCCAATGATGAATATGCAAGAAAAAATAAAAATTAACAGTCATTACACACGATCAGTCAACCTTGAGCGTGATCATGCTAGTGGCTTGACTATTTCATCATATATACCAACTTCTCGTGCCAAACGAATGTTTGAGAGGGTTATTGAGAGTTTTAACGAAAATAATCACCCGAGAGCTTGGTCACTTGTAGGACCTTATGGCTCTGGAAAGTCTTCTTTCAGTGTCTTTTTGTCTCACCTATTGGGTAATCCTGAGCTACAAACCACGCAAAACGCGTTTAAAGTGTTAGAGAGTAATAATATTCCTCAAGCTGAGCATATAAAGTCTCATACAGCTGACTCTTCGGGCTATATTAGAGTGCTAATTTCGGGGTCGCCTGAACCTTTATGCAAAAGAGTTTTGAGAGGTTTGGAGCAAGGGGCTCAAGAGTACTTTGCCCATCAAAAAGGAAAAGCACCCAAAGTACTCTCAGATATTGAAGAGGCGAACACAAAAGAAGTTACAGCTTCAGATGTTGTTCAGTTGTTTACTCAGCTCCAAAATACGATCAAAAGGAGTAAAACAAGCAAAGCTCGCGGCATTCTGCTGGTTATCGATGAGCTTGGTAAATTCTTAGAATATGAAGCACGGCATTATGGTGCTAATGATATTTACCTATTGCAGCAATTGGCAGAGAAAGCGTGTGAAGGTCATGAATGTAATCTTCTCATGTTTGTGTTGTTACACCAATCTTTTGAGCAGTACGCTAAAGGGTTAGGGGAGGCTTTAAAAAATGAATGGGCCAAAATTCAGGGTAGGTTTGAAGAAGTTCCATTTCTTGAAAGTACAGAACAAACCCTAAAAGTTGTTTCTAAAGCTATAGTTAATCAAATAGACGAGAAAACATTTCTACCGATTGCACAAAAGATAGAGCAATTTGTAGAGATTTTACACGAGAACGATGCTTTACCGTCTGTGTTGGGTAAATCTGAAGCTATCGACTTATTTAAAAATTGTTACCCCCTTCACCCTATAACAGCGCTAATTTTACCGTTTTTGTGTCAAAAGCTAGCACAGAATGAACGCACACTCTTTAACTTCCTTGGTAGTTCAGAGGAGTATGGTTTCTGTAGCACGTTGAAGGAGTTAGACTTCGGAGACTTCATTCTGCCTGATGTGGTTTTTGATTACTTTGTGACTAATCAGTCTTCAGTTGTAACCGATCACCTTACACATCGCAGGTGGGCAGAAGTTGTGACAGCACTTGAAAGGTTTGGTGATAGTGATTTTGCTGCCACTCGGTTATTAAAGTCCATTGGTCTTTTTAACATTATTAATGCAAAGGGTAACTTTAAGGCTCAAGCGCCACTACTTGAAACATTGGCAGCAGAGGGGTTTAAAGAGAGTATTGCTGAACTTGTGCAAAAATCTATTATCACTTTCAGAGCTTTCAATAATGAATATCGAGTATGGCAAGGAAGTGATTTTGACTTGGAAGAGGAATTAGCAAAACAGCAAAGCTTATTGGGAAACTTTTCACTCTCTGAAGAGCTTAATAAAGCACAGATTTTACGACCGATTGTTGCAAGGAAATATACTGTAGAGAACGGTGCGCTACGTTTCTTTGTTCCTAAGTTTACTGATGCAGAAAAATTCAAGAGGGAAGCTAAACAGGCTGCTGCTGAACCGAGAATTGTACTGTACCTAGCGTTTGGTCAAGATGATATTGAGCTATTTCACAAGAAAGTGTTACATGATTTTGCGAAGAATGAAGTTGTAGTCCTTTGTAAAAACTCAACACAATTAAAAGATGCATTCGCTGAGGTCATCTCGCTCCGCAAGCTAGAAGAAATGAGTCAAGTTCTCAGCGAAGACCCTGTTGCGAAAAGAGAGTTCTACGACAGGCTAAACGCAGCGGAAACAACAGCGACGAAATTGGTCAAATCGATAGAGATTTCACCAGAGGATTGTGAGTGGTATTTTAATAGTGAAAAGCAACTTGTAGACTCGAGGCGACGTTTACAAGAAATGTTATCGAGCGCTTTATACTCCATTTATAAAAAAGCACCGTCTTTTCACAACGAGTTAATTAATAAAGAAAAGCCATCTAGCCAAGCGAATGCAGGAAGAAATAAACTGCTTCAAAGAATGCTGGAAAACTGTTCTAGTGAAGGGTTGGGGATTGAAAAGTTCCCACCAGAAAAGTCCATGTATTTATCGATTTTAAAGCAGCATGGGCTTCACGTAAAAGTTGATGGTGAATGGAAATTGTCTAAGCCTAAAAAAGGCTCTGACTTGTTACCTGCATGGAATTGCATTGAAGGATTTTTAGATAGTGCGCAGCATGGTAATCAAAAGACTTTGCTGGAACTTGATGGTATTCTTATGGCCCCGCCATACGGAATAAAACAAGGCGTTTTACCTATTTTGTATGTACATGCTTTGTTAGTGAAGCAGCATGAACTAGCTATTTTTGAAGATGGTGCATACATACCAGAACTTAAATATGAGAGCATAGAAAGGCTCGTAAAAGCCCCCAAGTTTTTTAAAGTAGAAAGCTTTAAAATTGAAGGGTTAAGAGCCAGTATTTTTGACGGGTACAAAGAAGCGCTTTTTGATGACTCGGAAGCAGAAAAGACAATACTCAATATCGCAAAACCTTTAGCAAAATTCATCAATGGGTTGCCGAATTACACAAAAAAAACACGGGCAAATGAACTCAGTGAGCGGGCACAGAAGTTAGCTAGGGCTTTTGAGCATGCAAAGTCTCCACAAAAATTGCTATTTGAGTTGCTACCAAATGCACTGGGATTTGAATCAAAACAGTTAGACACTGATGATAAGAGTGTGTTGACGCAATTCTCGAAAGATTTACGAGAAGTGCTAACTGAACTTAAGTACCATTATTCAGAAGTACTGAAGCATGAGCAAGAGCTAATTTGTGCGGCATTTGGATTAGATAAAAATATGGCGGCAGGCAAGTTAAGACACCAGCTTGCTCATTACGCTGGACTAGAAGAGTATTCTGTCGATGTTGATGGTTTAAAGGCCTTTATTCGCAGGTTAACTGCAGACTCGTTAACGGATGAAGCTTGGCTTGAGGGCATCCTAACATTTTTAGCAAGCAAACCACCGAAAGAATGGAATGACGCAGATAGAAGTAAAGCTGAGTTTAAGCTAAGTGATTACATTAAAAGAATTGCGGAACTAGAGAAATTAAGACTTGAAAGCCGTGACGCACAGCAACATATTGACGGTGACTTTGAAGTTGTTTTGTTGAAATCCCTTAAAAAGGGAGTGAGCCCTCGAGAGCAAACCGTTGCTATTGATAAATCCAAGCGTGAAGCAATTGCACCAATGATTAAGCAGATTGAGGCTGAACTCGAAGGCTGGGAAAAAGAAACTAAACTAGCCCTATATGCTGAGTTGGTAGACGGTTTTCTGGCAACTTTTAGGCAAGAAATTGAGTAGGGGACATTATGGTTAAGCACTTAACAGTAAAGCAAGCAATGCAAGACACTAGCTCTAGGCATGTGCTCGGTTTGTCCGGTGGCAAAGATAGCGCGGCACTGGCTGTACATATTAGAGATAATTACCCTGAACTCCATGAGAAAATGGAGTACTTTTTTTCTGATACTGGTGCAGAATTGAGTGAAGTATATGATTTTTTAGGTATTCTTGAATCATATTTAGGTAAAGAAATCATACGTATCGGTAGCGAACGCCCATTTGAGCATTGGCTAAAAGTAAATAATGACTTTTTACCATCGCCACGACAAAGGTGGTGTACGGTTAATATGAAGTTAAAGCCATTTGAGAACTTTGTTGGAAATGATGAGGTTATAAGTTACATTGGTATTCGTGCTGATGAACATCGTGATGGTTATGTGAGTACAAAACCAAATATAAAAGCGGTTTTTCCATTTAAGGATGATGATCTAGAGCGTGCTGATATTTACCAAATATTAGAAGACTCTGTAGGTATACCAAAATATTATGAATGGCGTTCACGTTCTGGTTGTTATTTTTGTTTCTTTCAACGTCGTGATGAATGGTTGGGTCTAAAACGTTACCACCCCGAACTTTTTGAAAAGGCAAAAGAAATAGAGCGGAAGTCAGGGAATGGCTATACCTGGGTTCAAGGAATGACTTTAGATGAAGTTGTTGAGTTAGCAGAAAAGAAAGAAAAAGAAAAAGGGCTAATATTCTCCGACAAAACACCGGATAAGCAGAAGTGGCAACGAGTGTTGGAGAATATGGAAGAAGACGATGCCGATGATCAGGCGTGTATAATTTGTAGTTTGTAGTTTAAATAAGGAGAGCCAATGGACAAGAAAGAAATCCCGGCACAAGCAGGAAAGTTACTTAGTGCCGTCGCCAGTATTGGTTATGATCCAGAAGTGGCTTTATGTGATTTGATAGATAACTCTATTGATGCTTCGAGTGAAACAATAAATATTTACTTAACTGATAATGTGTTAGAAGAATACGACGTATACTCTGGCAGTGCAGGTTATGTTATTTCGGATGATGGCATTGGCATGGATGAAAGAGCTTTGCTCAATGCGTTTACACTTGGTAGTCATCGAGATTATCCAACAGGTTCACTAGGTAAGTTTGGTTTAGGTTTAAAATCGGCAGGGTTATCATTAGGGGATAGGATAACAATACTAACATCCCAAGGTGGTGAAGTTATTGTTGCCAGGCTATCAATTGAAGACGTTATTCAGTCTGGTAAATATCAGATAGAAATAGGTCCAGCCGATGAACAGCAACTGACCGTTTGGGAAAAGTATTCAATTACGGATAAGAGCGGTACTATTTTAATAGTGGACCAGCTAAATGATACACAGCCATCGTTTTCAACTTTCATAGACTATTTTAGCCGATACTGTTCGAACGTATACCATCTAATAATAGAACAAAAAGATGTAAAATTAGCTGTAAATAGTCAGCCTTTGGAACCAATTGATCCCCTATTTGAAGATGAGGCACAGGCAAATTCATCTTTGATTAACCCGAACGAATGGAATGGTAAAACCCCTCATTTACTGTTAAATGAACAGGTATTAAATCTGGATGAAAAAGTCTCATGTAAAATAATGGCTACGCATTTGATTCATCCTCCCTCATTTGAGGAAGAAGGTCGTAGAGATGAAGTTAGGGCAAGCTATCAAATTGAAAAAGACCCTTACACACGAAAAGATAGGCATGGCTTTTATATATATCGCAATAATAGGATTATTGTGATGGCAGAGAGATTTAGAGGAATAGTGTCTGCTGAAACTTCTGCCTGGGCTTTTAGAGGGCGACTCGTTTTTGATGAGAGTGCAGATGATATTCTTCATTTGGACGTTAAAAAAAGGCACATGAGGCTTCCTGCTACTGCACGGAATAATTTGAAACATATAATCGGAAGTTTTCATACAAAATCGGTAAACGCCTGGAAAGCTGCTGGTGAAAAGTACAAAAAGTCTAAAGGGGAACAAAAAGAAAAATTTGCTAATGATAGTATTTCGAAAGCTCCAATTTCTAATTTAGACTATACACCAGGTAGTAATGTCGAAACTCAAAGTGACATGCAAAAGAGAGGAGAGTTGCAAGCAAAAATTAGTAGGGATACAGAAAAAGACATCACGGATGCAGCATTTAATGCTGATAAAATAAAAAAAGAAGCCGAAGAAAATAACTCAATAATACTGGTGGAAGGACTTAGAGGTAACCCTATGTGGTTACCGTATCCTGCGACAGAACTTAAGAAAGCAGAAGTTCTTGTAAATACTCATAATTCATGGATTTCTGAAGCGATTAAGGGGATGGATGATAACCCACATTTGTCTCTGGTACTATATCAAATGTTTGCAATAATGAGCCGAGCCGAACTAGAGCTGCGTTCAACACCATATGATGATATATCAAGCTCAGTGATTGAGAGAGTATTTGAAAGGTTTCGTAAAAAGGCTAGTGCGATATCTGAAGATTTGTCCGAAACGCTTACAGCTGATTTAGCTAAAATTCAAAACGGTAGTTTTTCTGACGAGTAGGGTTAGTTGAATGTTTTCACCTTTAATGAAAGTAACGGGTCTTTCTGCTGAGAGCATTAACCTTGGTCAGCAGAGGTCCTGGGTATATGTTATTTTTTGCTATAAGCACTCACTTATATATATTGGAGAGAGCTTTGACTCAGAAGGAATTCTCCGGAGGTTAGGTTCACACTTTGGTCCTTTAAAGAGTAGCACCTTAAAATCAAGGGCTTATGAGCTTTCGAAAGTTCAAAAAATAGAACCCCCTTATCTTGTAGTTGCTTGTGATATCACAAGTAAGGACTGCGACTCTTATGATACCTCAAGTAAAAAAACAAGACTAAAGATTGAGGCTGATTTACATGAGCTTTTCGCCTCTTTATTTATAAGTGAACATCCTGGGTGGAACATAATTTCCAGCGCTACCTATAGTGACATGAATGCTACAGATGGGATTAATGCAGTGGTTAAATCTGTTTATCATGAAGGCGTGTCAGCTTTTAAACATTATCAACATTTGTCTAAAGTTTCCCCATGGAATCTAGTGGTGTTAGGTAGACCTAATCAAAATAAAAAACTCGAGAAGTTATGGGATGTCATTGAAAGAATAGAAGTCACCCTTTTCGAACATTTGATCGATACTTTAAAGAAAGAAGGGGGGGACAGCTGGTGGTCTGACATGGTGCCTCAAAACATTAGAAGTAATTGCGTTGTTAGAAGAGAGGAAGAGAAGGGTCATGAAACAATGCCCCCCGAAGCTTATTTAGACCTGGTTTCAATGAGAGATATCATAAAGAAAAATTGGTTGCTGTTTTCTTCTATAATGGAAAAAGTTTCATTAGAGGGTGGCAAAGATAAAGCAACTTCATGGATAATTGAAATAAATGAAGTTAGAAAAGTCCTCGCTCATCCACTTAAAGCTAAATTTAAAAGTGTTTCAGGTGATAAGGAGGAGTCTATTCGAAGGTACTTAAAGAGCTTAGAATCAGAGCTTTGACACATTGGTTAAACAGTTAAATTAAGTGGAAACACTCACAATTTTAGAAATCGGCTTTTTTTCAATTCCACCCCCCAAAACTCAAACACCTTTAGCAGAATGTTCCAATTGGGCCATTCTGCTTTTGGTATGCCTTTAAGCATATTGGCAAGCTTCTTATCGAAGCGCTGTTGTGCTCGGTGTGCCTTGGAGCCGTTTTCAAGAAAGTCGATTTTGTTGTACAGCGGTTGCAGTGGGTATTCGTTGCCATAGTAAAAGTAGTCAATGTTTTGCTCGGCCAGTTTTACTTTTATGCGCTCGGTGAGTAGCGGGAGTTTTTTGTTGTAGTCGTCGTATTTAAGTAGAGTGACTTTGCTAGAGCGCATATGAATTTTAATTAAGTCAATGTCGTCTAAATCGCCGTATAGCTGGGCGGCACAACCAATATAGACTCGCAAGACTGCTGGTAGCTGATTAAGATAGGTTCTCGGCAGAATATAACTGTGGCTGTGATTAAACTCGCCTAATTGCAACGATGAATAGGTGTGATGGCAAGCTTCACCTATGTTGACTGGATCTGAAATTGAGAATAGTAATTGTCTTGCCTCGTCAATGGCTTGATTAAAGCTGGTAAAGTGGCTTTTTATGTCTCTTAGCAGGCGGTTGGGCAAATGGCTTTTCGCTTGGCGTTTACCAAATAGGCTGAGGGCAAAGTATACCAATAAGTCTTGTTTGCGTTTTAGCTGTGCGTTTTTAAAATCTTGGTAGTCAAAATGGTCGCGTACCAACTCAAAAGCTTTGTTGTGGCTCGCGATGATGGCCCGTACTGCGTCACTTTGTTCAAATTCGTCATTGGCGGGTACTCTACCAAAGTGCAAACAATGTTGCCAAAATTGCTCAAATAATGCTGGGTGTTTTTCCAATAAGCTTTGCTTTACACGAGTAGGTAATTGTTTGGTGGTTGGACGCTTTGTAATATGCTGCCACTCGTGAGCTTGAAACTGTAGTTCAATATGGTGTAACTCAAGTAATTCTGGGCATTTAAATACAGCAATGATCCCTTGTCCAAACGGTACAGTTTTTACATTTAGGGTGTGCTCTATAAATTCTCTGATCTGTGCTTGGCTGTAATACTTTTGAAACGTATTCCGTTTGGTGATCACACCGTCTTTATAGGGTTTGAATTGCTCTGTAACGGCGGAATGAGTGAGCATAACAGAAACTACAATTAGTTTGTCACATAACTCATATGCTTGGCGTAACGTATCTACACGCTCGTCATAGTCTTCAATTACATTAAGCACAAAGCCTAGATTTACTATATCGCTTTGTACTTTTTTGCCACTGGGTTTGTGCACAGGGTCCCAAGCATTAGTGTTAAGACCGCTGGCTTCGAGCTCGCGATGGTCATCCCCTAGGCCGCAGCCGTAGTCTTGAATTGAATATTCACCGTTAAGGTAGCCAAACTTGGCAAGTTTTTGAAATGGTGCTGAGAGCCTGTCACGGTTTATTGCAGTCAAATGTCGTTGAACTGCTTGTGTCTGCTCTGCGCTCTGCTCGGCATTTTGCTGGGCTAATTGTTCAGATGGGTGCAGCCGGCCGTATTCATCTAGCTGATATCCTTTGCGTTTGATTAATGCGTTCCACTGCTTTTTAAAGCCTATCGTTTTGGTGTTTTGATAAAGGCCAATAGCTTCACCTTCTTTGGTGATAGATTCAAATTCAGCAAATTTTGGATAGTCAGGCAACACAAAAGCTTCTTTACGATGCAAAATGGGTGGATTGTCAGATTTCGAATAATCTGCCTGTTTAGCTGTACTTTCAAGAATATCAATAGTAATGCTGTGCTTTAGCGCTGGGTAAGCGTAATCATCAAAATCAGGGTAGTGGAGCAAGGTGATTTTAAAGTCACGTTTGAGCAGTTTTAGTACGTTCCATGGCGCAGACAGGTGATGGGTGTTAATTTGTTGCTCAAGGAGATTTTGCAACTCCTCAGGAAGTGCAGAGCATATCGCCGAGTGGTGCACGTATACGGCGTTTGGTAGTTGCTTGCCAACCTTAATTGCTTTAACAAGCTTTTTATATTCAAGAAAGTTTAGCTGGGTCGACATGTTCAAAATAATAGTAATAGGCGCGTCCGCGCTTTTGGTATTTTAATTGCCCGCGCTCACGGCGATGCATCAGCTCGCAGCCACTGATCTTTAGTAACTTTTGGGTTTGTTTACTGGTTAACCAGTGGCCTTGTTCAGACATTTCTGTTTGATTTTTGATTTCCTTTGTATTGACTATAACCTTGTTAAGCTTAAATTGCAGGTGATTATTGAAGTAGTATAGCCATGGTAAAATATTACTTGTCGAAGTTTTTCAAGATATTAGCCTAAGAGTGAAACCCAAAAATGGTAAAGTGACGGCTGGTTACTTTTTGAGTAAGCTTCTTTTTAATCAGCACTTTTAGCATAAAGGATAGCCCGATGAACCAAGCCCTTAAATTTTTACTGTCTATCATAATCGTCATCATGACTTTTGTCGTGTCAGCAACCTTGGCTGGGATGTTGGCGGAATATGCGGGCTGGTGGAAGAAGCCGGTGATAGGCGGTGTAGCAGCGGCTTGTGTGGTGCTGTCGGGTTATATAAGTGCGCCGGTGTATAAGCTGTATTCTGCGGCGGTGTGGTTATTGATTGGTGCAGGTGCAGCTTGGGTGATGTCGAGTGTGTTTATGTATGCTGAAGATGCCGACACCTCAGTGCCTTTGTATGTTACCTATGCAAGTGGTGTGGTTGCTTTAGTGCTTTGTTGGGGTTGGGAGCGTCGAAAGGTTGTGTGAGGGGTTGATTCTCTGGAATGGGGTGCAAGAGATCGCCGCGTAAAGCGGCTCCTACCAGTGGGAGTCTAGTGTGGTGGGAGCGGATTTATTCCGTGATGTTTTCTGTTGAGATCGCCGTGTAAAGCGGCTCCTACCAGTGCGGAGCTAGTGTAGTGGGGGCGGATTTATTCCGCGATATTTTATGTAGAGATCGCCGCGTAAAGCGCCCCCACCTGCGTGAAGTGGTTTTTACCAGTGGGATCTAGTATGGTATGAGGGGATTTATTCCGCGATGTTTTATGTAGAGAACCCCGCATAAAGCGGCTCCTACCTACCCAATTATTAAAGGAATATTCAATATGACTCCAAGTGCGTTACGCAAAGCAGTTAATGCCTTTTCTCAAGATACTCAGCATCAACCGGATTATTATTTTGTTGAAGGCTATTTGATAGGCAAAGTTGCCATTAATGATATTGCTGAAATACACGAGTGGTTGCCTGAACTCTTTGGTGATTACACGGTTATTTACCGTGCTCAGTTAGAGGCCTTAATGGATTTGCATGAGCAGTGCGTTTCAAGCTTGGATGGAAAAACTTATAAGTTGCCAAAAGAGTGTGCGCTCTCTAAGCAAGACTTTGCTGCATCATTAGCAAAGGGGGCTCCGTTACCGAGCTTTTGTCTTGGTCTGCTCAAAGCTTTGGATAAAGTATCTTTTGAGAACTTGTCACTAGAGCAGAAAGGTGCAGTAAGTGAATTACAACAACAGCTCACCGGATTTACTAACTTAGAAGCAGCAAAGGCGGCGTTTTCACACGCTGAGCCTATGGTGCCTTTTGAGCGAGAGGCTCATGACGTAAAGCGTTATTTGGCAGGCGCGATTATGGAGTTAGGGGATACGTTGATTTGGGATCCTGAGTTAGACAACGAGTTCGGAGCGTTTGAATTTGACGAAGATTTTGATGAAGAACAAGAAGAAATAAGAAACGCACTGATTGAAAACTTGCTCAAATTGACTCACATTGATTCAATCCCTTTACTTGAACAGTTTATTCATAATGAAGAACAAGACTTTATTACGCCTGATTATATTGAAGAAAATCAAGGCAATTTTTGGCTTATCCACGAAACCAGACCGTATATGTTTATTCGTTACCATAAAGCGTGGATTTACTTTTGGGCAGACAAAGTACAAGAGGCGGTTGATGAGCTAGAAGTGTTGCTTCGACTTAATCCAAACGATAATCAGGCCTGTCGATACCTGTATGTAAATGGTTTAGTCATCTTAAAGCAGTGGGATAAACTACAAGCTTGCCTTGATGAATATGAAGAAGAGAGTATTTTTATGCTATCCGCAGAGGCGTTGATGCGTTTTGCGCAGGATGGCGAGAGCAAAGCTTTGAATGAGCTAAAAGCGACAATCAAAGGGTACAATAAGCACTTTATCAAGATGCTTACAGGTCAAGAAAAGACCAAACAAAAAGAGATATATGGCTACACATTGGGCTCAAAAGAAGAAGTCTTAAGTTATATAGATTGTGGTGGTAAAAAAGCCTGGTTAAGCGTTGAAGGAAGCCTCTTTTGGCTGCGCAAGAAAAGTTAATAGTACTTTGTATCAGGCACGCTGAGTGAGTCTATTTAGGAAAAGGCCCTAAATGATAGGGCCTGTTGGTTGGGGGTTGTGTTACGTTATATGCCTTCAATCATCCACTTAGCGGATAACTGGTCCGGCTCGCCATGGCGATTTAACTCAGGTTGGTTTTGTGCTTGGTTAAACCAAATATATTGCTGCCAAAATTGATTTTTGATATTCCAAACACCACCTTGATATATCAACGAGTAGAGTGCTTGTTTAGGGGAGTCTACGAGCTTGAGATAACCTGCGCTTTTGCTGCTGTAACTTAAAAACAGTGAAGGGGCTTGAGTGGCTCTAAAATAGTGCAGACCCTCAGCATTGGTTACCTGAATTAAATCGAGAGGCTCATTTGGGCTAAAGGTAATTCGGGTGTCATTATTCAGGGTCTGTGCCGCTAAATACTGATTATTTACTGGCGACTTTATCGTGATTTGTGTGCCCGAATCACCACTTAACTGCGGATATGTCCAGCCGCTTGGTGGCGTTTGCCAGGTTAGAGATTTCCAACGCCAGTTGTAGGGTATATCTAAGTGTGGGTCGTTAAGATCTTCAAAACCAGGTTCGGCTTCGATATTAAAAAGACATTGGTTTCGCTCTGCATCTAGCTGTGCAACACGCTCGGCTTGGCTAGTTGTACCTACATTTAGCTCTGCCATACAGGCTTCAAGCGACTTCCCTTTTCCCGACTCATTAGGGGCCAGTACATAAGTATGGTCACGTTTACTTTCGTCCTCATACCAAGCCAGCATAGCTGCCTCGTCAAACGACAACCAGTTTTGTACTAGTCGCTGTGCTTCTTGCTCGGCTACGCTACGTCTTTGTGCTTTTGGTATTGCCATTGTGCGAATAAACGCAGCCCAGAGATCTTTACTGGCCTCCAGCGCGACAATCGCAACCGGTTTCATGCTACTAATACGATAAGACTGCCAACCAGATTCTAAGCGTGTATTCGCTCGCCAAATTACATCGCCACTGGCGAAGTTGAGCACATCTTTGGTATCGTGCGAATGCTGCTCGGCACCTTCAGAACAAAGGTAAGCTTTTACTTGCCAAACCTTTTCGTAGTTATCTTTTGGGAGCCTTACCGTATGTTCTGGACTAAATGAGTCTTGAAATAGGTGAACAGCACGGCCAAACAAAAAGTAATTATGATCTACTTCCGCAAGGGCGGCGTGGCCACCACCATCCCATACCTTGAGGCGCTTTTCCTCAGCCATAGCCGCATCAATAAAATGTTGAACAAAGCGTCTTTGCGCGCGATAAGCTGCATCTACACCACCTTGGCCTGCAATATCATCATAGCGGCGCATAAAGTGATCTAGCTGAATGTCAGCCGGCTCTTGCGAGACTGCGCTAAAGCAGTTTGGGCCGGTAGGATCGGTACTGGCGTTGGTGACGTTAAATCCAGCAATATCAACCCAGCGCTCACCAACGATGGCGGAGTTCACACTGTCGTATCTTGGTTCATAGAGCGGGTTGTTGTTTAACTGGGACTGGAGTCGAGTAATTTCATCTTGTGCGGTATGTAGCGCGATGTTCTTTGCCAGACCATAGCGCCAAGCGTGTCTGGGGTCGTTGGGATCTGGTTCGATAATGTGTTCGGCATCCAGCACTTCAAGTGCTGCGGTGCGGGTTAACCATTCATGTCCCATGGGCATGATCCCTTGTCCACCAAATTGGGTGAATGCTTGAACTGTGCTGCTTAATGCAAGTCCTAGTGCAAATGTGAGAGGCTTTATTTTCATATCTACTCCTTGAAAACTAAAAGCAAAAAATAACGTTTTTACTCAACTGAGGGACAAGGATTATAGTTTGTGAAATAAATGTTTCAATTAATTTTTGTTTGTAACGAATAAATTTTCTAATCACCTGATTTGTTCTTTGAGTGTTAGGCTCTTACATGGTTTAAAAAAGATAAAAATATTTTTCAATTAATATCATATGGTTGTTGATTATTTTGTTCGTGTCGTATGTTCTGTAATGAAGTGAAATATGCACATTTTATTGCTGGTGCTACAGTTACTCTACTTAGCTGGGACTCATTAAGCGAAAGTTAGCGCACACTTGAGTATGTTTTGTTAACAAGTGTGTTGTTTTGTGCCGTGGTTACTATATCTAAAGGATATAAATATGAACTATTCACTTCACCCCTCTGTCGGTGTCGCAAGACTCGGTAATAGCGATGGTCAGTTTTATTTAGCACCAGACAAAATAGGTGGTTTACCGTTTGAATCCGATGAATGGGGCAATCAGATAGACAGCCCTGTCAGTCAGTTTAAAGATGCAGAAGGCCGGATCCGCAGACAGGGCCAACCCTTTAAAATCATTGACGAAAATAACAATGAACTAACGTTATCGAGCGATAACGTGAAATCCATTAGTTGGACCGTACACGTCGCGAATAAAAAGGCGGCATGGTATGAGTTTAATGAATTACAAGGCAACTTACTCTATGGTCAAGATAATAGTTATAGCAATCGCAACACGCCTTGGCGTAATGCAGATGCAACGGATCGTCGAAGCCTAATTATTGACCCAGGTCCAAGAACGATATCTGGCGCAAATGCAAAAGCTGAATTTGACGCCGCAAGTGCCCCTGCAGGATATCCGGTTAGTTTCCCTCCCAAACCGTGCCAAGGCACTGAAATAAAGTCGCTCGGAGATATTTTAACCGATAACGAAGGCCGCTTAGTGGTACTTGGCGGTAAAGGGAATGCGGGTGGTAACCAGCCTCTTGAATCTTACGGTGGCGCGGACACGTGGCATGATGATATTGCGGATGGGACTGTGTATTGCACGGTTACGTTTGACGATGGTAAAACCTTGCAACTCTCAGCTTGGGTAATTGTTGGCTCTCCGGACTTTGCACCGGAAATCGTCAATATCTCCAACCTCAGTGATACTATGTTTGACGTTGCGGTACGTGAACAAAACTTATGTCCTGAGCTTTACAGCAATGGTGAGTATCAGTCTTCTTATCAGGCAAATTATTACCAAGATATTGAGCCGATTATCCAGCGTATCAGTCGGTATCAGTGGGTATCAAATGTCCAATCTATGTCGGCATTTGTTTCCAATATTTTTGATTTTAAAGACAGCTCTGAAGATAACAAAGCGAATCGTCAGGCTTACTTTAAGTATTTTAGACAGCCAGTTGACCCAGCCACAGTGCAGCAAACTCCGCCAAACGATCAAACCAATCAGCAACTCTTCGAGTATGGTATTGAGGGTAATTTACCACTGATGCCAATGAACTCTGGCAGTAACTCGGTGAGCAACGCCGAAGACAATATTGTCGATAAGTTTTTAACGTTAACGCAGACTCAATACTTCTTACTGAGTCAGTGGGCTGCAGGTAACTTTTCAAGTGCTAAACCTTCAGCACCACAGAGCGCTGTCGATGAGTTTGGCGTATTTTATGCGGATCAAGGTAGCGTGGGTAATTGCGTTGGCTTACCTATGTGCCCAGGGATTGAGGTAACGTGGAGTTTACAAAATCCAGCGGTGTACGCGGCGCCCTATATCATCAAAGATCAAAGTATGGGTAATGGCTTTCCAAGTGGCTTGGATGCTGAGCGTGATGAGTGCGAAGGTGGTGGTTGTCAGCCTGGAGATTTAACCAAGCGCATGGCATGCCCGTGGCAAGCTGACTTTTTCAATTGTACCATTCAAAATGTGAACTTTACCGAGCCAACGGTGAATAAAGTGAATGTCGGCACGGAAGACGATCCGCAAATGGTGCCTGCTGCCCCAACTTACTACAGTTACTGGTGGCCACCGCAAAGCCCTTGGGATGTATTGACGAATCAATTTGATGATCAATCACTTACTCACCTTCCAGCTGGCCAGCAAGTCAACTATGCACGGGGTATTAATAGTTTTGTGCAAATGGTTGAGCATTGGTCGGCACTTGGTTTTATCCGCAATCAAAATAGTGATGAACCGAATTTCCCGTATTTTACGGAAATCGAACGTAATCACCAATTGTTTGCGTATAAGGATGTGCCTGTTTCCGATATTACCGGGAATTGCCAAGACGACGGAACTGATATTCCGGTGTTTTACATTCCTGATGACCTTAAAGATCACCTGTCTTGCGGGTGCTCTAAGGCCAAAGCAATACTAAAAGGGCTTGAAGAAAAAATGGCGAAGCCAATTACGCAAAAACGAGCTGCGAAAAAAGTGCCTCGCAGCGGTACTCGAACAAGACGGTAATGGGTATGAATGGTACTCACGAATGTGATGTGCTAGTAATTGGTGCTGGCCCTGCTGGGGCTAGCACCGCATTAAACTTGCTCAATCACACAGACCTATCAGTCATTTTAATCGAGCAGTCTGATTTACAAAAATTAAGAATTGGCGAAAGTGTATCTGCAAGTGTGTTTTCGGTATTGGACTATTTGCAGATAGACAGAGCGGATTTCGGTCCGCACTGTTTTACTCCAACTCAAGGTAATAGTGCGTTTTGGGGAAGTGAGCAATCCGCTAATCGTCACGCGATTTTTGCACCAGATAGAGCAACCTATCAAATTAATCGTGAGATATTCGATCTAACCTTGCTCGAAAGCACGATCCAGCGTGGTGGTACGGTATTCCCGCGCACTAAAAGCAAAGCAATTACTCAGTTACAAGACGGCCGTTATTCAGTGGTCGTGAGTCATCCTGACTATGGTCAGTTTACCATTGTTTGCGAGTATCTTGTGGATGCGTCTGGGCGTAATTCGCTGATTGGCAAATCTCTAGGAGCGGCTGTTCAGCAATATGACAGACTAACAGGGGTTGGTGCCTTCTTTAAAGTAAAGCGAGGGGCGCTTGAGCAACTGCAACTAATTGAAAGTGACGAATTTGGCTGGTGGTACAGTGCGGCACTTTCTAACGATATGTTAGTTGTAACGTATTTCAGTGATTTTGAATTGCTCTCAAAGCAGCGCTTAAATCGTTTGGCACAGTGGCAAGCGCACTTAGGTAGCAGTAAATATATGTCACGGCGGGTTGAGGGGGCAAAGATGGTCGACGAAAACCTATGGATCCGACCTGCCGGGAGTCATTTTAACCGTTTTGCTCATCTCAAAAATTATTTACCTGTGGGGGATGCAGCTTGTGCGTTTGACCCTATTTCTTCTATGGGATTAGGGTTTGCCATGACATCGGGATGCCAAGCGGCAGCCATTATCGGCAATACCAAAACATCTCAAGCATTTATGCATAGCAGCAAGATATATCAACAAGACTTAGCACGGCAGTTTGATCAGTACTTAGCGCTAAAGCAGCAGTTTTATAATAAGGAAAAACGTTGGTGTGATGCGCCTTTTTGGTTCAAGCGGCAGCAGCTTATCAATCAGGTTGCTTAACTGAAGCTAACCGAAGAATAACAACTGCTAGCGCACAAGTTGTTATTCTGATTTCGGGTTAGCTTATATTAAAGCAAACTTAAAATGTGTTTGGCATTTTGCCGGGCAAGGCAGCCCTTAACGGGATCGGTTGAAAACGTTTTAGCCGATATCTCCATAGGCTCCCCTTCATGAAGTACATCACCGCTATAGACCTTAACTCGACAGGTCGTTTTGTTTTGCTCTTCTGAATAAACAAGCTCCACTTTTTCGGCCTTCATAATTAAGTTTTTGTAGGGGTATCCCGCATCAGTAAATACTTTTTCAGTTTGTACCTGCTCGGATGTTAATGCGAGTGCTGCTAGAGGAAATGCAAGAATAATTGCGTATTTCATGATAAAGACTCCTTCCGTCTCTGATTTCACCGTTAAGTATTGTGTGCATTCATAAAACTGACAAACTAGAAATTCTGGCCTATAGTTAAGTTTTAATTAAGTAAGATGGCGAATGAAATCACCTCCACTCAAAGGACTTTGGTATTTTAAAACGGCGGCAGAATTAGGCAGTTTTAAGCAGGCGGCGGAAGCCTTATTCGTCACACAAGCAGCCGTGAGCCAACAGATAAGAACTCTTGAGCAACAGCTTGGTTGTATGTTATTTGAGCGGCAAACAAGAAAGGTATTGCTAACTCAGCAAGGACAAGACTTGTTGCCTTACTTACACAAGGCCTTTGGGCAAATGGAAATGGGTCTATCGACGTTAAAATCAGATCCTAACCCAAACACCATTAACCTGTCGGTTTTACCTTCATTTGCTACTTGTTGGCTGTTGCCTAGATTGGCGAGCTTCAACAAAGCATTACCAGACTTCCAGCTGCGTATTGATCCAACCGAGCAACTCGCCGATTTTAACCATGACGATATCGATATTGGGATCCGTTTTGGCTTTGGTAACTATCCGGGACTAAAAAGCGAGCTCATTGCGGAGGATGAGCTGGTCCTTGCCTACCGCCCTGGATTAATTGACCCAAACAAACCGCTGCGAGAGCAGCTATCAAAGCTCAATTTTATTTATGACGAAGGTCGAGATAATGAACATGCGTGGCTTGAGCTAAACAAGCAGCTGGGTTTAAGTGGTCATACATTCAGTAATCTCAAAATTGATAATGCGGCATTGGTGCAGCAGGCAACGGTGGCAGGGCAGGGGTTTTCTTTGTTACGTCGACGTTTAGTGAATCAATCTTTAGAGCTTGGCCAGTTAGAAATCTATCCCGACTTTGCATGGCTATGTGAATATCGTTATTTCTTGGTCGCACCTGAGCGTCACTTTGAGTGGCCTAAATTAAAGGCGTTTAGGGATTGGATAGTTGCCGAGCTTAGTGCGTGTTGAATTCTCCGAAGCTCAGGTTTTCTTGCTTCAAAATAGATTTCGTAATTAAGCTAATTGGTATAATTTTGGTCAAAGTATAGTCATAAGCAAGCAGTGTGAGTAGTTCGGATCCGAGTAAATAACCTGAAGTTAGATACTCGGATCCAGCAGCCTATTTGTTAAAGGTGCTTTTTAAGAAAGTCGAGATAGGCTTGAGAGGCCTCAATACGGTTTTCCTTTTTAGAGAATCCATGCCCTTCATCGTCAAATAACACGTATTTGACAGGCACATTGTTTGAGCGAACGGCTTCGACCAATTCATCACTCTCTACTTGAAGTACACGAGGATCGTTTGCACCTTGCACAACCATCAATGGCTTAGTGATATTTTTGGCATGGAAAAGTGGTGAGATACGATGCAAACGCTCCTTATCGGTAGCCGGATCGCCTAACTCATCATATAGAGACTTCCTATATGCTTCCCACCATGGTGGAATAGACTCAAGAGTTCTTACCCAGTTAGTCACACCAAAGATGTTGATCCCTAATTTGAACTCTTCAGGTTCAAATGCCAGTGCCGCTGCAGTCATATAGCCACCGTAGCTTCCGCCCATTATGCCGATACGATCAGCATCGACCCAGTCTAGCTGTTGTAGATATTTTTTACTCCAAACGATGTCTTGTAAATCATCCTCACCATGACGTTTGTCATCTAAGTGGAAGAAGGTTTTACCATAGCCAGAGCTGCCTCGGTTGTTTACGGCGAAAATCGCATACCCTTGATTAACCAAATGCTGAGTAAGAGCACTATAACCCGTCATGCTTTGGCCTCCGGGACCTCCGTGAACAAATACGAGCGCGGGCACTTTATTTGTCGAACTAGCAAGTTTTGGCTTGTAGAGTACGCCTGGCACCTCCAAACCATCAAAACTGTTAAAGCGAGCGATGGTGCTCTCGACCAAATGTTCGGTATTGATTTTGTCGCTCAAGGTTGAGGTCAACTGCTTAACTTCATCACTGCCAACACGCCATACGTACAAGTTATTTGGCGAGGTGTCCGAATTTAAATAAAAAGCCATCAGCTTTTCGTCATCGGAGAAGTTAACGCTGTTGATACTACCCGCAGGGAGCTTAGGGAGTTTGATGTCCTTTCCTGTTTTAAGATCGGTGATCGTGACTTTTACGCTAGAGTCTTCGTTCACTCCTACAACACGATAGCGGTTGGAATCGGAGAAATATAAGAACCTCACGTCCCAATTTTTTTCTATGTAAGGCGTGTGTTTACCTGTCGCGATTTCATAGCGCCAATTTTGATAAAATTCACCATGGGCATCGGTCCCATAGTATAAATATTTGTCGTCTTTAGAAAATGCTGAAGCGGAAAAGTTTGCCTCGTGCGCCACGTTTGAAATCTCAACGAGAGGGGCGCCGGGGTTATGTAAGTCGAGTAAGAATAAGTCGCTGTCTTTATTACCTTGCGCATTGATAAGTGCAAGGTAGCGATCGGTTTCACTCACCTGTTGGACATTTAAATTCTTGTCATTTTTATAAATAAGTTCACTTTCGTAGGTGGCAGCATCAAAGCGATATAGATCCATAAAGCGCTCGTCACGCTGATTGCTTAACACGTAAAAGGCGTTGTTATCGTTAGTAAAACCGATAAAACCGGCTCTCACTTTTTCTCCTGGCGTGAGATCTTTAACGTGGCCATTTTCGTCACGGACAAAAACATGAAAGCGCTCATTTCCACCGTTGTCTCGTGTGAATAAGATGCGGGGATCATTTGGAAAATATCCGATTGGGTAGGTTGAATCGGTGGCATCTGTTATTTGTGCTCTTTCACCGGTTTTGACGTCAACTTCATAGAGGTTATATATTCCCGACTCGTCAGAAGTGACCAAGATTTTCTGTGCATCAGGGCGAAACGCGCTGCCTTGAATATTTGTGGTATCAAAAAAAGTTTCTGCTGAATAGGTTTTAAAGTCCGAGACAACTTGGTTGGTTTGCGGCTTACCAACTTGTTGAGTTGTTTGGTTACATGCACTTAGCGTGGCGAGCAAGGTGCATGCAATGAGTGATTTTTTAAACATAATATCCCTGCATTCATTTTTATTATTGATTTCTAGCATATAACGATAGGAAACAATGGCAAGCATCTGGCTAGGGTTTTGTGTAAACCAATGTAGTGGTTAGGATGTGATTGTCTTTGCTGCTGAAAATCAGCGTAAAGAATAATCACATCCTAGGCTTTTTTAAGTGGTTATTTTAGGTCAAATCGGTCTGCATTCATTACTTTTGTCCATACCTCAACGAAGTCGCGGACAAACTTCTCTTTGCTATCATCTTGTGCGTACACTTCGGCGTAAGCGCGCAAAATAGAATTAGAACCAAAGACGAGATCAACGCGAGTCGCGGTCCATTTTACCCTGTCCGTGTCGCGTGTTTTTATCTCATATAAGTTTTCTCCACTTGGCTCCCAACGATATGCCATATCGGTCAAGTTGACGAAAAAGTCATTACTCAAGGTGCCAACGTTATCGGTAAATACGCCATGCGATGTTTGCCCATGATTGGTGCCTAGCACGCGCATTCCACCAATCAGTACTGTCATTTCCTTGGCTGTGAGTCCCATCAGTTGGGCTCTATCAAGTAGCATTTCTTCTGGTTTTACGCTGTAGTGCTGTTTTTGCCAATTACGAAAACCGTCATGTACAGGCTCTAATACATCAAATGACTCAATGTCGGTTTGCTCGTCTGTGGCATCGCCTCGTCCAGCGGTAAAAGGCACTTGGATTGATACACCGGCATTTTTAGCCGCTTGTTCAACGGCAGCGCAGCCACCCAGTACGATTAAATCAGCCATGCTTACGGTAGGCGTAAAATTACTTTGCACGGCTTCCAATGCCGCAAGCACTTTCGCTAGACGCTCCGGCTCATTTCCAAGCCAATCTTTTTGCGGGGCTAGGCGGATCCTCGCACCATTTGCACCCCCTCTAAAATCGGAATATCTAAACGTTCTCGCACTATCCCACGCGGTGGCTACTAATTCTGAAAGCGTCACGTTGGTTGCTAGAATTTGTTGCTTAAGGGCGCTAATTTCACTGTCGTTTAAGGTGTAGTTAACGCTGGGGACGGGGTCTTGCCAAAGTAGATCTTCGTTAGGGACTTCTGGGCCAAGATAGCGACTTTTTGGGCCAAGGTCACGATGGGTAAGCTTAAACCACGCTCTAGCGAAAACATCGTTAAAATAGTCGGGGTCGGCATAAAACTTCTCTGAAATTTTACGATAAGCAGGGTCCATTTTCAGTGCCATATCGGCATCTGTCATCATCGGCATGCAGCGTTTGGATGAGTCTTCTGCATCGATTGGTTTATCTTCTTCTTTTATATTGATAGGCTGCCATTGCCATGCACCCGCAGGGCTTTTGGTCTGCTCCCATTCATACGTAAACAGCAAGTAGAAGTAGCCATTGTCCCATTGAGTTGGGTTCGTCGTCCAAGCGCCTTCAATACCACTGGTTACTGTATCAGAGCCAATGCCACGCGAGCTGTGATTCATCCAACCAAAACCTTGTTCATGCAAGTCCGCGCCTTCTGGTGCCGGGCCTAATTCATCGGCATTGCCATTTCCGTGCGCTTTACCCACAGTGTGTCCGCCAGCGGTTAGCGCAACCGTTTCTTCATCGTTCATTGCCATTCGAGCGAAGGTAACACGCATATCTTCAGCTGTTTTTAACGGATCGGGATTACCATCTACGCCCTCAGGATTAACGTAGATAAGACCCATCATCACAGCGGCAAGCGGGTTTTCTAAATCGCGTTCGCCGCTATAACGGCTGTTTTGGTTATTTGAGGGAGCCAGCCACTCTTTTTCGCTGCCCCAGTAGGTGTCTTTTTCCGGATGCCAGATATCTTCTCGGCCACCGGCAAAACCAAAGGTTTTGAATCCCATCGACTCATAAGCAACATTGCCCGCCAGCACGATTAAATCGGCCCACGAAATACGATTGCCATACTTTCTTTTAATCGGCCAAAGTAAACGCCGCGCTTTATCTAAGTTTCCGTTGTCCGGCCAACTGTTTAGCGGAGCAAAACGCTGATTACCCGTGTTTGCGCCACCGCGACCATCCGCAACACGATAACTGCCTGCAGCGTGCCATGCCATTCTGATCATTAACCCACCATAGTGTCCCCAGTCGGCAGGCCACCATGGCTGCGAATCTGTCATAAGTTGCTCGAGGTCTTTTTTCAGGGCGGGATAATCAAGGCTGTTAAATGCGTTTTTGTAATTAAAATTGGCATCCATCGGATCGGTTTTCGTATCGTGCTGATGCAATATGTCTAAGTTCAGGCTATTTGGCCACCACTGGTGCTCGCTATGCTCTGACGACGTATTTGCACCATGCGCAAAAGGACAAATCGATGGTGTGTTTTGCTTATTATCCATGGGAGATCCTTGTTTGTTCGATGACGGAAGATTGCTAGGGCCTGTTGATCTCTCAAGTTTGTTTTTGCAGCAGTATGATTGATGTGTATATAGGGCAAGTTGTACACCGTGAACAAAACACACTCAGAAGAACAAAAATCAAACAGCAAAGGTCAACAGGCCCTAGATAAAGGTAGTCCCGGTAAGTGCTTTTTACCAGATTTAGGCGGCCTTAAAGGCCAATATTGAATGCTAAGAGAGAGGTGACACTTGTGACTTTCTGGGTAGTGATCACGCCAAATCTGACTGATTACATGATTTTTAGTTAGATGCTTGAATATTCAATAAAAGTAAATAAATATTGCGCAAATCGTCTAGAATCATTTGTTGGAACGATTTAATTGTGTTATCAGTATAAAAAGGCGCAATAAATAACCTATTTCATTCCCTGTGGTGATAATAAGAAACTTTCTATCGTCAGCGTCTAATTATAATTTGGAACGTTACAAAGGAAACCGTTATGACAATAACAAAACAAAAAACGACTTTGGCGTTGGCAATCGCCAGCTTATGTGGTTCGGGCGCTATGGTGTGGACGGCCCCTGTGTTTGCCGAGGAAGCAGCGTCGGAACCTGTTGAGAAGATCATGGTGACGGGGTCGCGAATCGCCCGGGCAAACCTAAGTAAACCCGGCGCGGTAACCACAATATCTAGAGCGGATATTGAGCAAACTGGGTTTAAAAATATTGGTGATATGCTGCAAAATCTAACGGTTTCCGCCAGCGCACCTAATGCTTCTCAAAATGAAAATACGTCGGGCGTGACAAACTTTGACTTACGCGGTTTAGGTGCACAGCGCACATTGGTCTTGCTAAATGGACGCCGCTTACCAAACGGGGGAAATGGCGCGGATGCTGCGGTTGACCTGAGTGCTATTCCTACTGCGATTATTGAACGTGTTGAAATTTTATTGGATGGTGCCTCTTCTATTTACGGCTCTGATGCGGTGTCTGGTGTCGTAAACATTATTACTCGCCAAACGGGCGATATTTTTGAGGTCAGTGGCTCCATTGGCCAATCTGCTGAAGGCGATGCTGATACAACTTCTTTGGAACTCGTAACAGGCATTGTTGGTGATAAAGGGCGCTTTATGGTGAGTGCCAGCTACGATGAAAAACAAGAAGTGTATGCTGGTGACAGAGATTTTAGCCGCTTTGATTTAACCCTCAACCCCGATGGCAGTTACGGCCAAGGCGGTAGTTCCGCAATGCCATGGAGTAACCTAAAAGTCACGGATGAAAATGGCAAGGAGATATTTGTTACCCGAGGCCCAGAGTATGGCGAGTGGCGTGAAACTATCTCCGATGCGTCACTTGCGCAAAATGACTTATATAACTACCAAGAGCCGAGCTTGCTGCAAACGCCTTTTGAACGCTATAGCATGAGTGCGTTTGGCGAGTATGATCTTGGCAATTTGAAGTTTTCGGATGACGTGGTATTCAATTTCGAGGCGCTTTATTCACATCGAAAATCCACGACCAATGGTGCGCCTCAGCCATTAGTTCCAGTTTGGGGTGGGTATTTAGATTTCACTTACTCTCCTGATAATTATTACAACCAACAATTCGGTCCAAAAGACAAAGATGGTAATCCTTATGCCATCAATGACTGGCGTCGCAGAATGGTGGAAACCAATGGCCGTATGAACCATGTGGAAAACAGCCAATACCGTATTGTGATGGCGCTCTCTGGTGATTTTAATGCTGATTGGAGCTGGGAGCTGGCCTACAATTTTGGTCGCAACTCAAACAAACGACTAAAAACTGGTATATTCAATTGGCCAGCGGCTAAAAATGCGGTTGGTCCTACCCACTTTGATGAGCAAGGCGTGCTGCGCTGTGGTGCTACACCGGATACGCTAATTGCGGGTTGTGTGCCGCTTAATATTTTTGGTCAACCCGGTACCGACTCTGAGATCTCCGAGGACATGCTAAATTATCTCTCTGGTGATTGGCCAGGGATCCAACAAGGTCATAACCAGATTAAAATCGCCAGCGCGAACGTAAGTGGTGTCGTGGCGAGTTTGCCTGCGGGCGACCTCGGTGTGTCTTTTGGCATCGAAAATCAAAAGGTTGAGGCGCGCAATCAAACAGATGCCGTTTCTATTAATATTTTAGTCACGGATGGGTTAGGTAGACCAACTGGTGGTGAATATTCGCTCAATGAAGCTTATCTAGAAGCTGTTGTACCACTGTTATCAGACCATAATTGGGCGCAGAGCCTAGAGTTAAACCTCGCGACTCGATATTCAGACTTTGATACGTTTGGCTCGACCACCAATTCAAAAGTAGGCGTATTTTGGGCGTTGAATGAGCAGTTGAGTTTTAGAGGGACTTGGTCACAAGCATTTAGAGCGCCTAATGTGGTGGAACTTTATAAAGGAAGGTTACCTGGCTTTGAAAATGGCGATGATCCTTGTGCGGTAGCCAATCCAAACCAAAACTGTGTCAGCACAGGCGTTCCCGCTGATGGTAGTTACCGAGAAACGATCGGGCAGATCAGAACCAATACTGGCGGTAACACGGAGTTGGAACCAGAAACCGCGACGAGCAAAACACTTGGCGTGATTTATCAGCCGAGCTGGCTTACTAACGGTTCAATCACCTTAGATTTTTATGACATCCAATTAAAAGATGCCATTGGTAACATTAGCGCGGTGACCAAATTGAGTGAATGTATGAATAATGGTTTGTACTGCGACTCTGTTCATCGTGTTCAATCCGGTGAGTTTCAGGGGGTGATCACCGGCGTTGATGTATTTAATGAAAACCTCAATGCATTAAATCGTCAAGGGGTAGACGCTGAAGTTCGTTTTGACATCGGGCAGTTTTCATTTGGTGATTTGAGTACCGCACTAAACTGGTCATTTGTGAGTAAACATGAAGTCATTGAACCAGGCCTTGCAACCAAAGACAGAGCCGGACAGCGCGTTAATGGCCAGATGGCGGTGCCTGAGCACAGAGTTAACTTTGCACTTAATTGGCAGCATGACGACTTTAGCGCAAGTTGGCAAAGTTACTACATCGATTCGATGTTAGAAGAAGTATCGGTTAAACAAGGTGACCAAATCGTTAACTTTACCAATACCGTTGATAGCACGCTGACACATAATGCCCAAGTAACCTACCATGCAGACTCTGTTGATACTCAAATTACGCTGGGCGTTAACAATCTATTGGATGAAGCGCCGCCTTTTGCGACGGGTAATGGAAATAACGCAGATCCCATTCATTCGTCTTTATATCTGGGTCGTGAGTACTACCTAAGATTTAAGACAGAGTTTTAATTTCACATTGTTTCCCTGTTAGAGTAAGACAAAGCGGGCTGGGTTAGCCCGCTTTTTTCATTACCTTACACGCTGTTTGGCTAACTCATGGTTTGTTGTGGCTGCTGATCTTGCGAAACAGGCACAGAAGTTTTTGCTGCCGCGTTGATCCGTGACACTGTCTTCCAACAAATCAAGGCCATTAAACACATAAGTGCAGTTACGATAGCAAAGTCAACTCTCGTTTGGGTGGGTAAGGTATTGTACTGGCAGACAAAAGACGCCGCATTCATGACCGCGCTTAAGCAATAGCAAATACCACTTAGACCTAATAATACTTTGCTAAACGACAATACGTGCTTTGCGAATTGGCTGCTAATGAGTGCAAAGAGAAAGGCTGAAAACATCGAAAACTTAACCGTCTCTAGTTTGTCTATGTGACTTGTCGATAGAAAAGTCGTCATCGCGAATCCGATGGCGATGGCCAATAGCACACCGATAAAGCCACCTGATGTTAATCGTTTTACAAACAATAGACTTTTAGCGCTTTGCTTTTTCTGCTTGGCACGCTTGTCAATCCACAGCAAATTACCGGTAACGATTAAATAGGCGGTTGCAAGGCCAAGACTCAAAAATGCCAGCCGCATGCCATATCCAGCAAAATCTCCAAAGTGGAGACTCGCGATGGTAGAGAGCCCTGCGCGAACAGCGTTGTCGTAGTTGTTTTCAGTGAGATAAATTTGTGATTGGTCGTTTAGTGTGTATTGTACTTCTTTGTAATTTGAAAAAGCATCGTTACTTTTCGCGGTAAAACTCACTACTGCGTTTTTGTCGCCAAAGTGGGTGATTTCCACCGTTGTGAGCGATACATCCCCTAACGTATCTAGTGCCTTTACTCTTAGTTGATCGACGCCGCGCATTGGTTGTGGTTGCTCCAGTGCTTCGATATTTGGTTCATTAAATCCAGCGGCTTGGAGCAGAGCGGTTTGATTGCCACCGTAAAGTAATACGGCGTATGAAATCTGATAAATGATAACGAGATTAAATACTAATCCCGTGAAGGCATACATTAAGTGAAAAGGTAGGCCCATCGTGCCAATTAGATTATGAGCATCTAGCCATTTATCTTTTTTACCTTCGGCGCGATATTGGAAAAAGTTTTTGGCTATTTTGCGCCAGTGAATGATGATCCCGCTTAGTACAGCAACGAAGAAAAATAGGGTGATGATCCCAACAAAATAGAGTCCGGCGCGGCCAAGTCCTAAATCATAGTGCAACTCATAGAGAAAACTGGCAAATTCAAATCTGTCGGCATCAGCGAGGACTTCTCCCGTCTGTGGTGATAGCAGAAGGTGCTGGTCTTGATGATCTTCGCCCGTGATCGGCTCGTCTAAATGGGTTGCAAAGTAAACTTCAATAAAAGGGTTATGTGGCGTAGGCTCGCGCATAAAAAAGCCATGGTGTGTATCGACATCGTATTGCTGCGCAATTGATGTGATCGCTTTGTCGTAGGAAATAGCGCTAAGTGGCTCGTTAGACTGGGCGGCTAGGGAGGCACGTTCCCAGCCCGTGATGTTGTCTCTGAATAGACTCAAAGATCCCGCAATAAACACAATGAATAGTACCGTTGAAATAATGATCCCAATCCATGCATGTGCTTCGGTCAATGATTTTAGTGTTTGATTTTTCATTGTTTATCTTATTAACAGTAATGCTGTGTTTAGTAGCATAGAGGGAATAAAGATAGCAAACAAAGGTTTGCACGCGGCTTTAGCGCTTGAAAGTGCATAGCTCCAAACTAAGATCCCAGCCCATATCGGAAATGCCAGCACCAGACCTATCATCAGCTTTGTGGACTCTGAAAATGGCAGGAGCAAGTTGAGGTTTAGCACCAAAGAAATAGACAGTAACAGGCCTAAGAAAAACCCAACTAACGTTTTAGGCCACATAACTTAGTCCTCCAAAAAATAGAGATAGCAAAAAGATAAGTGTTGAGCATAGATAGAGGCGCTTTACTGAGTATCCACTTATTAGAGTCACCGACACCAAAGAAAACATAATTAAAACGAGACTGGCTAACATTGCAGAAATAATTGGGTACTGCAGAGTTAATATAATTACCCCAGACAAAACAAGGGCTACAGCCATACTGTATGCTATGGGTTTATGTATCGAAGAGGCCAAAAATCGTTGCTTAGGACTTGCTAAGTAGAGCAACACGG
Source organism: Pseudoalteromonas sp. OANN1 (assembly GCF_024124685.1). Lineage (NCBI taxonomy): Bacteria > Pseudomonadati > Pseudomonadota > Gammaproteobacteria > Alteromonadales > Pseudoalteromonadaceae > Pseudoalteromonas > Pseudoalteromonas sp. OANN1. Next base: position 113,743 of record NZ_JAMXSE010000010.1, on the reverse strand, counting down.
CGGCAAACCAAAACGGTATAATTGAGAAAAAGCTCATGATGGTGATAATCATTATTGTTTGCAATTGATTGTAATGATTATAGGTATGTTGTTCAAGGGGTAAGTAATAATTGCAGTGAGAGAGATAGCCTAACTGGAGTGGGGCGGCAGAATGCTTGAAAAAACCGCTTGTTCATCAAGGTATAAAGCTCCCCGAGTGGTAACTGTAAGAGCGGGTTTTTGAAAAGGCTCAGTATAAACTCCGCTCCGAAAATGGCTAACTAAGTGTAAAGGTGCCTTGCATAATGGCGAAATGGCCCGGGAAGGAGCAGAAGAACTTGTAGCTGTCACCTTGCTTTAACTGCTCAGTAGAGAAGGTCACTGTGGTTTGCTCGCCACCGCCAATCACCTTTGATACGGCTAAAACGCGGCTGTCGTTTGGCTTTACATAGCTATTATTTGCACCTGCCGACATGCCATCGGTTGCAACGGCTTGAACATCTGCAGCTTTGCTCAACACCCAGTTGTGACCCATGGTAGTGGCTGGCAGCTTGCCCGTATGCTTTAACGTGACTGAAATTTCTTTACAGCTAGATGGCGCGCTGAGTGATTTTTTAGAAAACTGCATCATGTCGTTGGCTTCGATGCTGAGCTCACATTCATTTGCTGATGCGGCATGAGAGAAGAGAAAGGCACCTAGACTAAGTAATGTGATGGAAAGAGAGGTCTTCATATCAACTCCTTAATTAAAAATCATTCTCATTATTGTCTTTGCCAAGATGAATGTAAATGGATGCAGATCAATAAAACGGGTCTTTGCGTGAAGTGACTGAAATTAAAGAGTGAAAAGCAAAATGAAAATTTAACAGGCCCATATGTTTCGGCCATCAATGCAAGGAAAAACCGCTGATGTCATTGGTGTAGCCCTAATCAGGCAAGACATCAGCTAATCCGACTTGTTGCTATCGCAACAAGTCGCTAATTTGTTTATGAAGCAGTGATAGTGCAGTTATCCACCCTACGCACCTTTTGCAGTGCTGAAAAGAGTCTAGTTTTGTCGTTTGCAAAGAGCTGTTCGGTGTTTATTATTTGGTTAAATAAGCCTGCCAGTTCATCTGTGAGGTTACCGTGCTTGGCAAGATGCTGGGTCAGTGTTTCAAGAATGGCTGCACCAAGCTGATTTAATGTGCTTCTTAGCTGAACCAAATTGGCGTCTTCGTTTGGTACGCCCTCAGCCAGCCATTGTGCCCGGTATCTGTATTGAATAGCCTTTGCTGCATCCATTTGTGCTTGGAAAAACGTCTCTACGCTTGCACTATCCAGACATTGCTGGCGGGCTTGCTCTAGCGCTTTTGAAAGCACAGTGGCTTCACGGGATAAGTCTTCAATTGGCCTGTGTTGTTGTGCTTTAAACAGTGCTACAGGCTGCATCTGAGCAAGGCGTTGGTTGATATGTGAGAATAACACCTCTGCAGAGTCTGTTCGCGTTTTGACCAATGTATTCGCCTTTTCAACGATCTGTGCCAGCGCGGCGCGAGCTTCATCTTCGCTTATCGGCTGAGACCGTTTTTCCACTTTCATCAGACCAAACAGCGTATGGTTATCCGCGTTATCCTGAACGCTTACTTCGCGTAGTGCCAGCTCTGGGTAAACCACTTTGAGTGCGCAGCTACCTACGGCAACGGTGTTTTGATCAAATTGTCCATTTGCAAGTAAGCGAGCCGCTTCGTTGGTGCCTTTGGGCACGGGCTTGGTTTGTACCTGATGAGCATTGAGCCAATGACCAATTTGGTTCAGAGCTGCTGGGTGGGATGCTACATGCGTAATTTTAGCTGTCTTGTTCAATCCAAAAACACACATTTCGATGGGCATATACACAGCGGCACTCAGCTCAGTTACCTTGTAGTTACGCATCGCATTGACAATGGCTGGGACCAGTTGTCCTTCAATAGTGGAGTTGGCCAGCGCGCTAAAGGCCCAGCTCTGCGCTTGTGCGGCATTGGCATAAGTATGCTCAGGGGTGCCCGAGTAAAAGCGCTCATAGTCCTGCGACTGGCGGTTGGCGAGTAGGTCAAGTGCGGCATGATTAAAACTCCCCGGCCCTGCTTGTATATAAACAGACGCGGCTTGAGTTGTCAGCGTAAATAGCAGTGTGGGTAACGCCAGTAAGCGAAATATAAATGACAATTTCAAGGGCTTTTCCAAAGGTTCTACAGGCAAAAAACGCATCCTAACAGAACCATTAGGTGCTGTCCTGCAAGCGGAGTGATTTATTGATAACTCACAGCGCACTTTATGTACCTGCTTACTCGCCTTTTAGCATCAATGAGTACTTTTTTATTACCGCCAGCCAGATGCTTATGAAACGGAAAAACAATCATGCCAAGCACGTTAAAAAGTGGATGAAACTGTGTCAGTGACAGGGTGGGAACTGCGGTCTATGCTTGAAATGACTGCAATTAAAGGGTGATTTCAAAGATGAAAAAATACTGGCTGCTGCCATTGTTGGTTACTCCACTATTCGTCAACGCGGCGACATCTTCTACTGTAACATTGGCTTCCGATTATTTATTTAATGGCGTGAGTCAAACTAAGGAAGACGAAGCGCTTCAAGTCAGTTTAGATTGGTTTGGAAAAAGTGGCTGGTATGCTGGAGGCTGGGTGTCTCAAGTAGATTTTGGCGATGGCACGGATTTAGAAGGAGATCTGTATGGTGGCTACAAATTTACGCTAACTGAAAAATTAAAGCTTGATGTTGGTCTCTCGCAATATACCTATCATGGTGATGATGTGAGTTCTGATTATAACTATGCAGAAGCCTATGCAAAGTTTAATTACGGCCAGACAAATTTAGACTTTTGGTATGCATGGGATTACTTTGGAACAGGGGCTGCTCACGGGATAGTGATGCTCACGCATAGTATCCCAATCACAGATCGGTGGTCTCTGACGCTCGGAGTTGATCATTCAATGAGCTTTGATAGTGATAAATACGAATGGGAGTCGGGTGATGATGACTATACCCACTGGCATCTAACTGGAACTTACTCGATTAGTACTTGGTCTTTTTCATTGGGCTATGAAAGCAATGATATTGATTCCTATGCAGATTCTACATTTGTGGCGTCAATTTCAAAAACATTTAATTTATAAATTTACCTTTTATTAACTTTTGTGTTGATTTTAGTTGCGAATTGTACTTTTATATAGCTATATGATTGATGCTCCATAACTTTTTATAGGAGTAAGCAATTGATGAGGTAATAGTGATAAAAGCTATGGAGTCGCAATGATGAAGGATACGATAAAACTAACAGCACTCTCTTTGGCGGTATTTTCTCGGTTTAGCTTTTCAAGCCCGCTAGAATTTGCCGGTGGTGCAGACATGTCTAAGTTAGTCGAGGCAGAGCACATATTGCCAAATCTCAATGACTACACAACAAACCTTGTGACCGTAAAAGGGGTGGTCACTCATGTTTGCAGAAAATTAGGTTGCTGGATGACGCTACGAGTAGCAAATGGCCTAGATGTAAATATCGAAGTTGAGCAAGGCGATATGGTATTTCCACTTGCTGCGATTGGCCGTGAAGCCCATGTGACAGGGCGCTTCGAAGCGCTAAACCAGCGCGCATTGGTTTGCGTGAGTAAAGCAGACAATGAAACGGCGCTCATGCGTTTGGGGTTTAATCCAACGGCCGTAACCATTTCGCATTTAGTACAGCAAGTAAAACACAGCTAGGCTCCCAAATGTGGTGACATAGAGGTTTTTAAAGCGAAACGCCAGTATTACCGCGACCGTTGCGGCGACCAAATAGGGGTTGCTTGGCGTAATGGCAAGGTTCTTGTCTTGAATAAATACAATAGGTACCCAAATGGCAGTCAGTACGCAAGGGGCGCTAAAACTTAAAAAGCGTTGTAGTTTAGGGCCGATAGTAAAAGGCAGTTGTTTTGCCAAAAATAAATACCGAGTTGCAAACGTGACACAAGCCATGGCTAAAATAGCGGTGATCATACATGCTCCTTTTTACTTTGTAGCACATATCCCACCGACATTCCGAGCAGTGCTGAGGCGATTAAACCAAATTCAAAATGGACCAGTTTGAACACTAAGATAGTTACGGCCGACGTTAAACAAGCGCATAACACGGGTAATGTGTTAATACTCGGGACCACGAGAGCAATAAATATTGCCGCAATCGCGAAGTCTAAGCCAAGATTGGTCAAGTCAGGTAAAAACTGACCTGCGACAATACCTATGAGCGTCCACAGATTCCATGCAACATAAAAGCTACCACCTGCGATGAGCGCATACACGAGCCGAAGTTTGCCTTGGTAGGCTCGGTGGTGATGGGAAAACGCAAACAATTCGTCAGTGAGAAAAAACGCAATGGGGCCACGCCATTTAAGGGGCTTATCTATCATTTTATTGCGGATAGCAAGGCCGTAGAGTAAATGTCTCGCGCTAATAATAAAGGTAGTCGCAAGCAAGGTGATAAGCGCTGTGTCTTTGGCAATAAGCTCTATTGCCACTAACTGCGCCGAGCCTGCAAAAACTAATAACGACATTAACTGTGCTTCGAGCGGCGTAAAGCCATTTTGCACGGCAAGGGAGCCACACAATATTCCCCAAGGAAGTACGGCGAGATTTAATGGCAACATATCCCAAAAGCCTTTGCATACTGCGACTTTCATATTAACAAGCCTTGCTATATTGACTGGGTGTGATCCCCATATTCTTTTTAAAATGACGGTTGAAGTGGCTTTGATCATAAAAGCCGACGCTTAATGCTGCATGGGAAACACTTTTGCCACTGCGCAGCAATGCCTTGGCATGATTAAGCCGGTGTTGTATTTGAAAGGCATGGGGAGTGAGGCCTGTGTGGGCCTTAAACACCCGAATAAAGTAAAAGGGACTCATGCCGACAAGGCTCGCTAAGGAGTCGAGTGATACATCTTCAAATAAATTATCCAAAAGAAAATGGCGTGCTGTGGTAATTCGTTGCTTAACCGAAGGGGTTTTTGTATCGAATGTGACTTTGCCTTGCTTATTGCTTAAATAAGATAGCAGAGTAATAAGTTGAGACTGCTTTTCAAGCACGCTGGTATCACATTCTAAGATGTTAAAAGTGGTGTTCATGAGTGCCGCAAGTACTCGGTCGTGTACCACTGCATCATGGAAAAAAGGAGCCATAGCCTTACCATCACCAAGAAACTGATTGAATAGTTCAGGCGTTGGGTAGAGTGAACGGTACGAAGACTTATCTTTTGACGCCTTTCTACAGTCGTGCACTTGCTCTGCATTTATCAAAATGACACTATGCTGACTAGCTAAGTGTTCACCGCCGCTGCGGTAGAATCGCTGTGCACCACTATCCACTATGGCAAGCGTATAGCCGCTGTGGCTATGTCTACCAAAGTCTTCCTGCTTATCAATGTTGTGTAGTACTTCTAGGCCACCGAGCTCACGATGAAAACTAAACTTTGAGTGTTGCATAATTCTCTCCCCCATTGATGAAAAGCGTATCTGTCTTCACTCAATAAGTCTTGTACAAAATTGCACAATGCCACAAACAATAACCGGGTCAATAACGCCTAATGCCAAGTCTCTTTTTTGATCACGTTAACAAGGCGGTGATTGATTAAGCATCGGCCATCGATTACTTTAAGCTCGTCTTCATACACGCCGTTAAATACGGTGATTGGGGCATCTGATTGAGATTTTGGCTGCTGATAAAGAACAAAATAGCTTTTAGCACTAAACTTATTTGCCGCGATCGGTTGAATATCGGCACTGGTTATCATGTGCATACTCTTTGTTGTTTTTATGGCTTGTTGCTGCCTTATTGTTATTTCTTCAGCACCAGTAATATTGATATTGAGTGCTGGGATACTAAATGTTGCATCCTGTGTAAAAACACTTTGGTATTCTTGTGCTGAACCCGAATCTCGATATTTTATGTAATTGTGCAGTGTCGTCTCACAGAGGCGCTGGTCACTGCTTGGGTTGGTGGTCGTGCAACCACTCATAACACCTGCCGCTGCAACTAAGAGGAAATATGATTTCATAAAGTGACCCTAATTTTTTGTTCTCAGCCTGAGGCTCAATAATCTCAGTGAGTTTAACGGTATTGTCAACCAAGCGAAAGCGCATGATTTATCCTGACGTAACGATTGCGTAAACACGTAAAGCCCCTTTACAGCTTTTTCTGCTGCGGTTTTATTAGGTGCAACTGATCTGTTTAGTCTGTATTTATAGCATGCAGATTTTCACCTTATGACAATTTAATATTGACGAATAAATTAACTTAGTTTACTTTTGTGAAAGCGCTTACATTTTGCGTGTGTTTTTTTAACTTCATTTGTAAGCGCTTACATTTGTTGCTGGGAACGCGCTGGGTATTCTTACAGCGTATAGCTAAATAACCTGTTCTGAGAAACGATGAGTTAATCGACTGCTTATCTAAGCCTCAGGTTAAATAATAAAGTTCTTAGTATTCAACCATTTGACAACGACGTTTTGCATCGGGGTAACTGATGAAAATTGCAGCAAGAAAATTAACAAGGCTATGTACCGCAATCTCTGTGGCTATCATAGCGGGATGTGGCGGAAGCGCCGAGACAGAAACTAATTATAAATCCGTTGATACCACAACGCCGGTTTCAGACTGGACGCTAGTGTGGAGCGATGAATTTGATAGCGATGCGATAGACACATCTAAGTGGACGCACGAGGTAAATTGCGACGGCGGTGGCAACAATGAAAAACAGTGTTACACCGACAGTGAACAGAACGCGTTTATTGCCGATGGCATGCTGAATATTGTCGCTACCCCTGCGCAAGCAGGCGCACAACTGCCGTATACCTCGGCAAGATTGAACACCAAATATAAAGCTGGTTTTAAGTATGGCAGATTCGAAATGCGGGCCAAGCTACCAAGCGGGCAAGGCAGCTGGCCGGCGTTTTGGATGTTGCCTACGGATGAGATTTACGGTGGCTGGCCCAAGTCTGGTGAAATAGACATCATGGAAGCGGTAAACCTCAAGGTCGCTAATGAAGACGGGTCGGTTGAATCTAACGTGCATGGCACGCTTCATTACGGCCGTGATTGGCCTAATAATGTTCACACCGGTAAAGCATACGCCTTACCTGATGGTGTAAATCCAGCCGATGACTTCCATACCTATGCTGTGGAGTGGCAAGAGGGTGAGATCCGTTGGTACGTTGATGGTTATCTCTATGCCACGCAACGTCAATCGGAGGTTCGTTACAACTCAAAGCAAGAAGCGGTTGGTTTAAAACACCGTGGATGGTTTGCTGAATACTACGAGCAAGGCTCTGGTGAGCTGGTTACTCATTGGGATAGTGCGCCTTTTGATCAGCAGTTTCACCTTATCTTAAACCTTGCCGTTGGCGGTGATTGGCCAGAAAACGTTAATAATAAAGGTATCGACTCGGACGCCTTTGTGAACGGACAATCGTTTGTGGTTGACTATGTCAGAGTGTATGAATGCGGCTCTAATCCTGAAACGGGCAAAGGATGTGAAACGGTGCGCCCAGGCTACGACGACCTTGAGGATGCGTTAGTCGAAGGCGAAGCACCTATTCCGTCGCCACCTTCTTCGGGTATCGCTAAAAACCTAACCATCTTTGATGATAATTTTAACGCTAACTGGCCTGCTTGGGATTGTTGTGGTGGCTCTATGCCTGCATTGGTTGCAGACGAAAGCCGTGGCAATGTTGTTGAGTTTGTAGTCGGTGAGACGCCAACCGTAAATGGCTTTACCAGCCGTGCCGAATTTATCACAGATCCAAGCGGTAAAGCCTCGCCATTTGATGCAACGAGTATGCTAGAAGCGGGCTATATTCGGTTCGATATGCAAGTGACACAAATGCCTTCAGACCCAAGCGCTGCATGGAAATTTAAAGTTGAAAGCCAAGGTGCTTCTAGCGCTGCTGAACTCGATCTTTTTGCAAGCGTTGAAGGACAATCACCAGCCGCAGGCTCGTGGCAAACTTATACCTTCCCACTACAGCAGTTGGCTGATGCGGGACTTGATGTGTCAGCCATTGATGTAGTGATGATCTTCCCAGCATGGGGAGCCGGAAATGGTGCTATCTATCGTGTTGATAAGGTTGAGATTGCACAGGATACAAACTTACCTTCGTTGACCTTATTTGAAAATGCTATTAACGCTGAGTGGCCGCTTTGGGATTGTTGTGGTGGCTCGACACCGACTGAAGTCTCTGACGATGCAACGCATGGTATTGTTGCTGAATTTACGATTGGTGACACACCAACGGTAATGGGGTTCTCGTCTCGAACAGAAGTGGGCGGAGCTGGAAAGCCGTTTGATGCAACTGCAATTTTAGCAGGTGGCGTAGTACAGTTTGAGATGAAAGTCATGAGCTTACCGTCAACGCCTGATGCCCCTTGGCTACTTAAAATTGAGTCTGACAATGCCGCGAGTGCGGTTGAGCTACCACTATCTGAATCACAAGAAGGTGTAGCACCACAGGCCGGTGAATGGCAAACCTATACTTTCTCAATTGAAGCTTTGGCTCAGGCAGGACTTGACCCAAGTGCAATTGATGTGGTGATGATTTTCCCAGCCTGGGGCTCAGGTAGCGGTGCGGTTTATCGTGTTGATAACGCAAAAATCTTTCATCCTGACGGTGGTAAGGCGAGTGGCGGTCTAAGCTTATTTAAAGATCAAGCTGCTGAGCAGTGGTCAATTTGGGATTGTTGTGGTGGCTCTACACCCACAATCGAAGTCGACGAAGATGCAGCCCATGGTCAAGTTGCGCAATTTGTTATTGGTGCAACCCCAACCGTGATGGGGTTTTTAGCGGATGATGATGTCTATTATGATGCTTCCCATTTACTAGAAACTGGCGTAGTTAAGTTTGATATGAAGGTGACTTCAACACCAGCAAATATCGACGCTCAATGGCTATTTAAAATTGAGTCAAATGATGCCAGTGCAGCGGTAGAGCTTGCTCTTAACCAAAGCGCTGAAGGTAAAGCTCCAGAAGTTGGCAAATGGCAAACGTATACGTTTCCACTTCAAGCTTTGTACGATGCTGGACTCGATATTAGTGCCATTGATGTCTTGATGGTATTCCCCAGCTGGGGAATGGGCGAAGGCGCCGTTTACCGCATAGACAATGTTGAAATCGTCAGTCAATAAGCCAGTGTGGATCGCCAATAGTGTTTTGAACTCGGTGATCCAGCAGCAAGAATAGAATCGCAGGGCAGTCATGAATAACAAACAATTCAATAAAAGTAAGCTTGCCGCTAAGTTGTCGCTAGCAATAGCGATGAATGCGGGAATGGTCAGCATAGCTCAAGCAGAAGAGCAACAAACAGCCGAAAAAGTCGAAGTGATCGAAGTGAAAGGGATCCGCGGAAGTTTGATCCGTTCAATGGATTTAAAGCGCTCCGCATCGGGGGTTATGGATGCCATTTCTGCAGAGGAAATGGGGAAATTTCCAGATACCAATCTAGCCGAGTCTTTACAACGGATCACTGGTGTTTCGGTCAGCCGTGCCAACGGCGAAGGCAGCCAAATTACCGTACGTGGCTTTGGGCCTGATTTTAACTTGGTGACATTAAATGGTCGCCAAATGCCGGGCACAGGTAATACTCGTTCGTATAACTTGGAAAACCTAGCCGCAGAAGGCGTGAGTGCGCTTGAGGTATATAAAACCGGACGTGCTGATGTACCCAGTGGCGGTTTAGGGGCTTTAGTCAACATTGTCACGGCTAAACCTCTACAACGCCCAGGGCAGCACTTTAGTGCTACAGCAAAGGCGATTGTTGATACCTCTAACGAAGCGGGAGATGATGTTACACCTGAGGTTTCCGCGGTTTACAGTAATACCTTTGCCGATGAAACCTTTGGTTTTGGGTTTTCCTTCTCCCATCAGCAACGTGACTTTCAAAAGCAGCAAGCCAACATTCAAGGCTGGCAGGCCAATGTTGATCTACCTGATTTAGACCCGTCTAAAATCATTGATGGCCGTGCTGAAGATGCCGAGGGTAATAAAGTCGGAAATTACTTTTTTCCAAAAGACATGAACTACGGCATTGAAGATCTAGAGCGAGAAAGAACAAACGGTCAAGTTACCTTTCAATATGCACCAACCAACGGTTTCATTGCTACCTTAGATTATACGGCAAGCCTTGCCGTAACTGGCTCTAATACGGTGGGGTGGGGTATTTGGAATGAGTTTGGCGGTAACATTAACGCCTATGAGTTAGATGCTAATGGCACCGCGGTTTATGCCGATATTGGCGGTAATGATGCGTCGTTCACTGCAAATAGAAATACGACGGAAGTTGAGGCGCGTTCACTTGGCTTAAATCTGGACTGGCAAATTAATGATAATTGGCATGTAGAGCTTGATTATCACGACTCAAAAAACGAAACCGATAACGGCGCAGATAAAGGCTTGGGTAGTGATGGTCAAATCATCTTAGGCTCAGATCAGTTGCACACTAAGATTTATGATTATCGGCAGGGCGAAGTGCCGCATGCAAATGTGCTTTGGAAAAATGGCACGAACGAACTCATGGCAAGTGAAATTGATTCTAACTTTAGCCAATTTATCCATTCTCCCGGAGAGGCGACAGTCGAGCAGTTACAACTTGACGCCACTTGGTTTAACGACAGTTTTGATATTGACCTAGTCAGTGTGCAGTTTGGTGCAGCTCGCACTGAACAGTCAACTGGGGGATATGAAGCGTGGAGTGGTCTACGAGGAGGACCGGGTTTTAACCCTTCGTTTAAAGAAATTTTCCCAGATAGCATGTTTACGCGCCATGAAACTGGCGATTTGCTAGATCAATTTGCAGGTGGTGGCAGTGACTTACAGCCTGGGTATTACTATACCTATGACTTTGATGAAGCTATTGCAAGGCAGCTTGCGTATCTTACAGAAGATGTGATCGGTGCCGACTACTACTCGGCGGACGCCTATTTTGATGGCATAGACAGCCAAAGTAGAGTTGATGAAACCACTGACAGCATCTACTTGCAATCCAAATGGGAGTTTGAATTTTCTGACTACTTTGTGCAGATCAACGCAGGCCTGCGTTATGAACAAACGGATGTGACAAGTGTGGTGCGTCAGCGTGTGGAAACGCAAGTGAATTGGGACAGTCCATCTGAATGGATTATGCAATACGCTGCGGGTGGTGATGACAACTTCTTAACGCAGGAAGGGGATTACGACATTCTATTGCCGATGATCGATGTGCGTTTTGATATCACCGAAGATTTAATTGCACGAGCGTCTTGGGGCAAAACAATGTCGCGTGCGCCGCTTAGTAATCTTGCGGGTGGCAGAAGTTTGTCAGGCAGCCCAAAACCGGGAGCGAGAACTGGCTCTCGAGGCAATACAAATCTATTACCGTTTGAGTCGACAAACCTAGATTTTTCACTTGAATATTATTACAACGAAGGAAGTTACGCGTCACTTGGCTACTTCAAAAAAGAGGTCGATAACTTTATTCAAACCACAATCACGCAAACCACCATTGAAGGTCTTTACGATATTTACAATGGTCCAAGGTATAAACAAGCGATTGCAGATATTGAAGCCCGTGGAGAGCAGGCAACCAGTGATGCCATTTTTGCGCAAATGCTCGCCAATGGTCACGGTAATGCCGAGGGTAAAATTGAACCAAGCAGTGACGATCCTTTGATGGTATGGAACATCAGCCAGCCACAAAATACCGATAGCAAATCGGTTGATGGTTTTGAAGTGGCGGTACAGCACTTATTTGGTGAAACGGGATTTGGCCTTGGTGTAAACGCAACTTTTGTTGATGGCGATGTTGAGTTCGATAGTGAAAGCCTAGTGCAGCAAGCACCGCTGACGGGGTTAAGTGACTCGGCTAACTTCCAAGCATTTTACGAAAAAGACGGGTTATCGGTGAAGTTAACCTACGCATGGCGTGACGCTTATCTGATCGGGGTAGGCCAAGCGCAAGGCTCGGCAGATGCACCACCGCAATATGCCAAGTCTTACGGTCAATGGGACGTGAGTGTGAATTACGATATTGATGAGCAGTTTACGGTGTTCTTTGAAGGTATTAACTTAAACAATGAAACCGAGCAAGGATATGGTCGTTATGAAGAGCAATTCTTATTTGCTCGTCAATACGGTCCGAGATACTCGGTTGGTGTGAGGTATACTTTTGAGTGATCCCTTGCGCATCCGTTCACTAATACCAATTTCACTTAATTAAGCAAATTGATATAAAAATGCAGACCGATGAGTCTGCATTTTTTTGGCCCTAATTCAGTAGGTGCCACTTCATGTCGCGCTCTCCAAGAAATATTGCATAGGGTAACGATGAGGCTGAGTTCGAAGAAAAGTATCAGTGATAAATTCAGTATGCCACTCCCACCTATCGCATATTACTTTGTAAATTCATGATTTAGTGTGATGATGCAGTGAGTGTGAATCGGACATGTTTGCGGGGTTGATGTTTTGGACAATTATTTGCTGTTTGTAGGTGTCGCTTTGGCGACAATTTTATTACCAGGGCCTGCGGTGATGCTGACTATCAATAACTCAATTCAAAGAGGCTTTGCCAAGTCTTTAGCTGGTATTTGTGGTGTCGCGCTCGGGATTTTGATTGTCGCCGCGGTATCGGCATCAAGTTTAGGTGTGATTTTAGCCAATTCGGTGTTGGCATTTACGGTCGTTAAATTTATTGGCGCTGCATATCTTTTCTATTTAGGCTACAAAATGTGGCGAACTAAAGGTGAAAGTAAAATAGGCAAGTCTATTGCTGCAAGTACGATGAAAAAGTGCTTTTTAGAAGGCTTTTTTGTTTCGATCACCAATCCTAAGGCTGTTATTTTCTTTATGTCTATCTTTCCGCAATTTATCAATGTGGAAAATGCCTTTATGCCGCAATTTATGTTGCTGGTTTTCACCTTTAGCCTGCTGGTGTTTATGGTACATATTTCTTATGCGGTGTTTTCTGGCCTTGCTAAGACTAAATTGTCGTCACCGAAGAGTATGACAATGATTAACAAAGTGAGCGGTGGCGTGTTTTTTGGGTTTGGCGCCGGTTTAGTTGCCGCCGGTAAGTAGTTTGAGTGGCTTAAAAATGTAAGCATACTCCCTTTTCCCGCGAGTAGTTAAAGGGAGCAAAGCTTGAATTCGGCATTGCTTAGCTCCGCACTGCAGCAGGCTTACTCGCCTTAGTGCGACTGGTTGGGCTACTTAGATTTGAATAAGCGCTTGAAGCACTCATTAAGCCAAAACAACCCAAAGTTGTTAATATGCCAATGACGACGTAAATAATAAAATCGATTACCATGATGTTGCTCATATCTAGTTCCTCTCCGTTGGTACAATGTGCATTAAATTCTGTGGGTTTCTACGTGTGATTCGACGACACGGAAACTCTGTGGGACCTCAAACTGAGGCATTAAGTTAAAAACAATCGCTGGGTACTTAAACTTTCTGTTTCTCGATGCGCTTGTAGGGCTTAAACAAGTGATATAAAGCGGCTCGCCATCCAAATTAAAATGAAAATTATTGCTGCAATCTGACGATTGAGAATGCGGCCCTCTAGGAGTGCTCTGCGAAACTAGGTTTTGCAATTCCTGCAGTTTACGCCAAACAGACTTATTAAAGTCGCTGTCATCTAAGTGTTGGCTCTGCTCAAAAATCGCCACAAACGCGGCACTTTTCATGCTGTCAAAATCTACCTTTTCGACAAAAGAATAGAGACTGGTTATCAAACTAAAGTTGTTGTGTCTTGAGGTGAGATCGCCAAAACCTAAAACCTCAACATGGTTAAACGCTAATTCGGCTCTATTACCACCACAAATGCATGGAAATTGCTGCTTGTTCACGAAATCAATAAAACTTTCTTGCAGCTCGGGTTGTGGTGTCATGTTTTATGCTCCTAATGTTGTTATTTGCGCTAGTTGGTTTTGGTGGTTTCCAATGCTGAATGGCGAAATGCATCTACACTGATTATCTATCATTAAGTAAGCAAGGCTTGAACCACAAATTAATAAATTTAACTCATTGAATTTTATTGGTTTTTGTTTTTTGTATTTTAAAGGGGTAATTTTTTCACGTTTTATTCAGGTAAGAAGTACACGGTTGTAAAAATTGGTAACGGTGGGTTTTTCGCTTCGGGCAAGGTTTACCTAGATTGGTTGTTACTGCTCGAGTAAAGGTAAGTTTTTGAGGTTTTTATAGTCCATTGCAATGGCAATACAACGGTAAAGTTGTGCTGTTGGCATGTCTTCTTCTAGTTTAAGGACAATCGCTCGGTTTCCTTCAAATTGTAACTCGTCGGAAAATAGTACTCTAAATGTATCAACTAGCTTCGTTTGGCAGTGAAAATAAAGGTGATAGTTAGTAGGCGTTCTGGCTTTCCAAGCCATACGAAAAGGGCTACCCGATTTAACACTAAAGCTTAACTCTCCCCACTTTATTGCCTCAATCACCGCGCCAAAGTTTTGCTCACTGGCAACCTGCATAACGAGACTACGCAGTGACCTGATTTTTGCTTGCGCAGCAGGTGGGTAGGTACTAATCACTTGTTCGGCTATGTTTGACACTCTGGCTCTTCCTTGGTGTTAGCTCATAAAGTAGAGTATTAAATTGAGCAGGTGAGGGCAAGTGTGCTCTTGGTGTGACTTTTTAAATCGCTTGTTTGTGCCCTGTAAAAAGAATAAACGCGCGCATCAGACAATTGGCTTATCTTAGATCTCTTAAATTCTAGTCCACATTAAAGTGGCTTCATTAGACACTAAAAAACGATGTGAACACGGCCTAGTGACCACATCGTGTTAAGGAGACTAATTGCAGCTTAGTGTTGGTGATGCTTCTGAAGAGATCTGTATCTCAGACAGTGTTACCTCCAGTATCCCGGCGGTTGAAAGCTCGAAAGGGACAACGGTTTTAGTGAAGTCCATGCCTTGGGCTGTAAAGCAATTGAGGTCAATGCTTAGTGATTGCCACTTGGCTAAAGGGATCGTTTGAAGTTGCTTAGCAATATCGATTTTTGCGGTGCATGAGCCGTTTGCATCCGCTTCGCCTTCACAACTCATCGCTACCCAAACCGGTTTATCTGGCGCAGCATCAACTTGTACTTTAAAGGTAAGGGCGCTGTCGGTTGGAATACTTGGGCTGATGTCTTCCCTAAAATAGCTTTCACTGGCGAGTCTAAAGCCGCTGCGTCGACTACCGTCAAAAAGTAGCTCAATGGCATCTTCTTGTACTTCTCTGTCCGTTGTGCGGTAGCTAATACCACCAAGCGTATGGGTGTTGGCATTTATCAGTTGATTTTCGCCACTGCTGTATAAATGACCTTGCCAAGGTTTATTGATCGACCTTACCAGTAAGTCTACACCGCTGGCGAGATTTGCCTGAGTTTGTATTTGCTCTGGTAAATTATCTGCGAGTACATTTTGGTCTGAATAACGTAAGCCAAAACCATAAGGTAAAAGTGGGTCGTAATTTTTATCCTGGTAATTTACGATTTGTGTCGGCGTTTTTGGCCAAGAGTAACTAAGCTTGCCAGTAAAATCATACTTAACTTGGCCGTTTTTGTCGGCGAGTAATACGTCGCTGATACCAATTCCTTCAGACCCCGGTAACCATGCCGCCACAAATGCATCTGATGCGTTGAGTTCAGGGTTTACCCACATTGGGCGACCACTGATGAACACCGCCACCGTAGGAATTCCTGCTTGTTTAAAGCGTTTGAGTAATGCAAGATCAGATTTATCAGACGGCTTGTATTCAAGTGTTGCTCTATCACCGTGGCCTTCTGCATAGGGATCTTCGCCAAATACCACAATAGCAACGTCAGGCTTATCTTCGAAATCACCGCTAGTACTTAATGTGACGGTGCCACCAGCCGCTTCTGCTTGCTGCTTTATACCATCATAAATAGAAGTACCGCCCGGGAAGTCGGCATTGGTGTTGTTGGTACCTTGCCAAGTAATACTCCAACCGCCGGATTGTTTGCCGATATTGTCGGCACCATCGCCTGCTAACAAAAAATGTTGGTTTGGTTGAAGTGGTAATAGCTGATCTTTGTTTTTGAGTAAAACCAGTGACTCACGTACGGCTTGGCGCGCGACTTTACGGTGCGACTCTGCGCCAATGATTTCTGAGTTGCCAGCCAATGGACGATTTGCAGGACTTGGTTTTTCAAAAAGTCCCGCACGGAGTTTAACTCTTAAAATACGGCTTACTGCATCATCAATGCGAGACTGCGCGATAACGCCGCTTTTTGCTTGCGCTAGCGTATTGTTGTACAAGGCTTTCCAGTCGTTCGGGGCCATGACAATATCAATGCCGGCATTGATGGCCTCTGCGCAGCTGTCGTTCGTACAACCTTCTATTTGGCCGTGACCATTCCAGTCGCTCACCACAAAACCATCAAAATTCATTCGCTCTTTGAGCACTTGGGTAAGCAAATAATGGCTGCCATGCACCTTTTCGCCATGCCAACTGTTAAACGATGCCATCACCGATTGTGCTCCGGCTTCAAGTCCACCTACGTAGCCTTGAGCGTGAAGTGCAATTAATGCTTTTTCAGAGGCGATATTGTCGCCTTGGTCGTCGCCATCAACCGTACCACCATCGCCAACAAAATGCTTTACTGTGCTGATCACGCGGTTCTTACCAAGAAAGTCCGCCTTAGGGTCGCCCTGTAAGCCTTTAACAATAGCGCTGGAATACGCTTTTACGATGTCGGGGTGCTCAGAGTACCCTTCATAGGTGCGTCCCCAGCGATCATCACGTACCACCGCGACCGTAGGGGCAAAGATCCAATCAATTCCGGTGGCTAACACTTCTTTTGCGGTAATGTGGGCGATTTTCTCGATGAGATCTGGATTATTTGCCGCGCCAAGGCCAATGTTATGTGGAAATAGCGTAGCGCCAATGACGTTATTGTGGCCATGAACCGCATCCGTTCCCCACATGGTAGGAATTGTGCTGCCATCTAGGCTATCGTCAATCGATGCCTGATAAAGCGCTTCGGCAAGTTTGACCCAATCTGCAGGCGTTGCATGTTTGTTGTTGTAAGGAAATGCGCCGCCGCCATTGAGATATGAGCCGAATCCGTACTCTCGCATTTCTGCGACGGTAATATTTCGAATCTCAGGCTGGATCATCTGCGCAATTTTTTGCTCCAGGGTCATCTTAGCGAGTATCGACCGAATTCTTTCTTCGAGATTGTTATCGGTTTTGATAGCAGGAGTCAGCGCTGGCCAGTTTTCCACTTGGCGAGCTGCATCAACACTGGTTTTATTTGGGCTTTCGCTACATCCTGTTAAGGTTGCGATAGCCATTGCAAGACTTAGCATGGTTATTTTCGTTTTCATGTCTTAATTACTCTTGAAACGCTGAGGAGTTGCGCCTTTTAATCCAAAGTAGGCGATGTAGATATAGCATAAAGCAGGCAGTAAGAATGACAGCTGCAGATTGATTCCGTCTGCTAGCATCCCTTGAAATAGCGGGATTACTGCACCGCCGACAATAGCAAGACAGAGAATACCAGAGCCTTGTGCCGTTTGCTTTCCAAGCCCATTCAACGATAAGCTAAAGATAGTCGGGAACATCACGGAGTTACAAAGCCCGACCGCCAAAATGCTCCAAAGGGCGAGCTGACCGCTGCTAAATACTGCGATAAGGACTAATGCAAATGCACAGGCTGCATTAAAGGCAAGCACGGTTCGACCCGATATTTTCTGCATTACTAACGCGCCAATAAAGCGTCCGACCATGGCTCCACCCCAATAATATGCGATGAGCTTTGCGGCTTGGGCTTCGGTCATGTTGCCAATGTCCGGTTGATGTAAGAAGCTAACGAGCGTTGATCCAATCGCTACTTCAGCCCCAACATAAACGAAAATACCGATTGCACCAAGCACCAAATGTCTATGCTGCCATGCCTTGATTTCACCTGTGGTGACTTCTTCAGTAGTACTACTTAGCTGGGGAAGTTTAATAAAGGCAAAGACCAAAGCCAATGACGCGAGCATGGCTGCCAACATCAAGTAAGGTAATTGGGTGGCACTGGCATTGCCAACTTCAACCGTGCTTCCCTCACTGAAGATGAGCATAGCGCCAAAAAATGGGGCGACAGTCGTACCGAGGGAGTTAAAGGCTTGGGTCATGGTGAGTCGTGCAGGGGCGGTTTCAGGGGAGCCTAGTACACTAACAAAAGGGTTGGCTGCAACTTGTAGCACTGTGATCCCTGCCGCTAGTACAAATAGCGCGAATAAAAACACGCCGTAGATACCACTTTCAGCCGCTGGGTAAAAAAGCACACAACCAACGCCTGCGGTAAGTAATCCAGTTACAATGCCTTTTTGATAGCCGATTTTTCCAACCAATTTGCCAGCTGGCACCGAAACAACAAAATAGGCGCTAAAAAAGCAAAATTGGATCAGCATAGCTTGAGTGTAATTAAGCTCAAACGCGCCTTTGAGGTATGGAATTAAAATATCATTCAAGCAAGTGATGAAACCCCACATAAAAAATAGTGAGGTGAGGGCCCCCAAAGCAAATCGGTACTGACCAGTATGGCCCGTGGCGATTGCTGCTGAAACCTGTGGTTGAGACGGTACGCTCACGACAAACTCCTAGTTGATTTTTTTTGGTAAAGCGCTTACATTTAAAAAAATGAAAGCGCTTACATTTTTAATGATGATTGCAGAAAGCGAACACGAATTCAAATAAAAAATGTTTTTGTCTTGCACTGTGACTAACACAACACGCTCGTACCTTGGCGTGAACACATAACTTGGAACGATTAACCATGAATAAAATTATCCTGCCAACACACTCGGCCATGTTGAAGGCAGACTATATTTTCGGCGTTGCGACTTCGTCATTTCAAATCGAAGGTGAGCGGCGTGGGCGTTGTGAGTCAATTTGGGATAGGTTTTGTGAACATGATGGCGCGATAAAGGATAGTAGTAACGGTGATATTGCCTGTGAGCATATATCCAGGTGGCAGCAAGATGTTGAGCTCATAACCAGTTTGGGGGTTGACGCCTATCGCCTTTCTATTTCTTGGCCACGAGTAATGAATGATGATGGTACGGTTAACTATGCTGGACTTTCATTTTACCAACAATTGGTCGATGGGTTGGTTGCTAAAGGCTTAAAAGTGTTTGTCACGCTCTATCACTGGGATTTGCCACAAGCGCTTGAGAATAAGGGTGGTTGGCTGAATCGAGAAACGGCTGTGGCGTTTGCACGGTATACCGAGGTGGTATGTAAAGCACTAGGCGATAAAGTGTATGCGTACACCACGTTAAATGAACCATTTTGTAGTGCACATTTGGGGTATGAATTAGGTATTCATGCACCGGGTTTGCGCTCCCAAGCGGCGGGACGACAAGCAGCTCATCACCTGCTTCTTGCTCATGGTTTAGCGATGCAAGTGTTAAGAGCGCATTGCCCAAATAGCCTCCATGGAGTCGTGTTGAATTTTGCCAATGCGGATCCTGTGTCTACAGCGCATTGTGACGTGGAAGCGGCAAAAATCGCGGATGATTACTGTAATCACTGGTATATCAAGCCTATTCTTGAAGGGCAGTACCCAGATTTACTTGCCCAGCTCCCAAGGGACGTACAACCAGATATCCTAGCTGGAGATTTAGAGATTATTGCTGCGCCCATTGATTATCTTGGCGTGAACTATTATACCCGAAATATTTATCAATCTGATGGTAATGGATGGTATGAACAAGTTGAGCCTAGTGCAGAAACGCTCACTACAATGGGCTGGGAAGTCGTGCCAGACTCTTTTTGTGCATTGCTTCGGGAGTTACATGCTGAATACCAGTTGCCACCACTTTATATCACAGAAAATGGTGCAGCCTTTGACGATAAAATGGAAAATGGCGAAGTATTAGACGTGCAAAGGCTGGCGTACTTCCAATCTCATCTGCTCGCAGTTAATCAAGCAATGGAGCAGGGCGTTGATATTCGTGGCTACTTTGCATGGAGTTTAATGGATAATTTCGAATGGGCAGAGGGGTATACGCAACGCTTTGGTATTGTGCACGTTGATTATCATACTCAGCAAAGAACCTTAAAGGCGAGTGCAAAAGCCTACCAAACGATGCTGTTTGAGCGTAAATCAAGTGTCTAAAACTATGCGCATTTTTAGCCAAAATTGGTATAGTGCGCAGATACAACTGATGGAATAAAAGTAATAGATATGGCAACGATTTACGAAGTCTCAAAAGCTGCAGGGGTATCATTAGCCACGGTGTCACGGGTGATGAATGGCAATGCAAAGGTGAGTGACAAAACCAAAGAGAAGGTGCTCGCGGCAATGTCAGAGTTAGGTTATAAACCTAACGCCATCGCGCAATCTTTGGCTTCTAACCGCAGTAACAGTGTGGGGCTTATGGTATCTGAGCTACACGGTTCTTTCTTTGGTGACATGATGAGCACCATAGAGAGTACGCTGAGAACGGCGGGTAAACATGCCATTATTGCTGCGGGTCACAGTGATGAAGAAAAAGAGCAACAAGCCATCGAATTTTTATTGGATAGGCGCTGCGATGCCTTAATTGTGCATGCAGAAGCAGTCAGTGATGAATATCTCATTGAGCTTGCGGGACGAGATGTAGAACTGGTGCTAGTGAACCGCCACATTCCAGAGTTGGCAGAGCGCTGTTTTTATACTGACAACGAACTGGGTGGATACTTAGCGACTGAGGCGCTATTGCAGCGCGGACATCGAGATATCGCGTATATCAGTGGACCGTTATTTAAGCTTGACGCCAAAGCGCGTTTGGCTGGTCATCAAAAAGCCTTAGCTGAATACAATGTGTCATTCGATCCTAAGCTCTCATTTGAAGGCGGTTATCATGAAATCGATGGCATCGCAGGATTTAATCATTTAATGCAAACAGGGCAGCGCTTTAGTGCCTTGGTTTGCGCAAACGATGAGATGGCATCAGGTGCGATGACTGCGGCCAGAGAAGCAGGACTTGATGTCCCATCAGCGCTTTCCGTTGTAGGCTTTGACGATGTGTTATTTACCAAATATCTTTATCCAAAACTTACCACCATAGATAACCCTATTCGTAAAATGGGCAATGCGGCCGCGCGTTGGGTACTTAAGCATGTGTATAAAGAGAAGCACCAACCCGATGTGGAAAATCTCTACCCACCAACCTTAATCTTGCGCGATTCTATCGCCGTAAAAGCAGAGTAATAAGCGATGACCAGCCTGTCGATATCCAATGCATTAAAGTACACCTTAATTGTATCGTTAGGCGGGTTTATTTTTGGCTTTGATGCGTCGGTGATTTCGGGTGCAATTGGGTTTATTAGCGAGGCCTTTAAGCTCACCCCATGGCAGCAAGGGATAGTCGTGAGTGCGCCTACCTTAGGAGGGTTGGTCGCAACTCTTATTGCAGGGCCGGTGGCCGATGCCATTGGCCGTAAGCAAACATTACTGATGACCGCGTGTTTGTATTTTGTCTCCGCGATTGGCTCGGCTTTTGCGACTTCGTTTGAAGCATTGGTGATTGCGCGTTTTATTGGCGGTATGGCATTTTGTTCCTTGATGGTGGCGCCTATGTATATTGCTGAGATCAGCTTAGCGGATCAGCGCGGGCGTTTGGTATCGGTTAACCAGCTCAATATCGTCGTTGGCCTATTTATCTCTTATTTCACTAATTATTTCTTACTTCAGCTCAGCCATAGCGATGCAATGTGGGTGTCTAGTTGGCAAATAGACAGTCAAACATGGCGTTGGATGCTTGGTGTTGAAGCTCTGCCAGCACTGGCTTGGGTTTTGTTGTTACTGTTATTACCGCGAAGCCCTCGATGGTTATTGATGAAGGATCAGCAGCTAGAGGCTAAACGTACATTGACGCGATTATTTGGTAGCAACAATGCACAACAGCAACTTGATGCTATTCAAGCCGCGTTACCTAAACTGCAACTGAGTAGTTTGTCGCTTGCACGCAAAATGGGCAGTTTGTTTAGTAAGCGACTTCGTGTCCCTTTGATGGTAGGCATTGTGCTTGCCGTCGCGCAGCAAGTCACCGGGATCAATGTGGTGTTTTTTTATGCTCCGACCATTTTTGAGCAAAGCGGTATTGGTACTGACGCTGCATTTATGCAAGCGATTTGGATTGGTCTGATCAATGTGGTTTTTACCATCGTTGCGCTACTGACCATAGATAAACTCGGACGGCGGCCATTGTTGCTCATTGGGTTAACTGGTATTTGCTTTAGTATGGCGCTGTGTAGTTGGGGCTTT
Organism: Pseudoalteromonas sp. OANN1; assembly: GCF_024124685.1. Classification (NCBI taxonomy): domain Bacteria; kingdom Pseudomonadati; phylum Pseudomonadota; class Gammaproteobacteria; order Alteromonadales; family Pseudoalteromonadaceae; genus Pseudoalteromonas; species Pseudoalteromonas sp. OANN1. The sequence continues at coordinate 91,466 of NZ_JAMXSE010000010.1, read as the reverse complement.
AAACAAGCAACTTATCAGCTAAATACAGCGCATATTGCTGAAATTAAAACTGAAGTAGACGATTTTCCTGTGCATGCTTTAGCACCAATATTAGGCCAGACTTTCACCTCCGATGTTGCATTTAATGACGCAATCAAGCAGCGTTTAACTGCAGATGAGTACCGGCAATACAAGTCCGTGATTTTCGCTCACAGTATTAATATGCCAGCAAAACTGGTTCTGCTTGGGATTTCCCTTTTTGTGGCGTCGTTCGCGATGTCGCTGGGGCCAGTCATGTGGGTAATGTTTTCGGAGATATTTCCAAATGCAATTCGAGCCGTTGCGATTTCTGTTGTCGGTGTGATTAATAATGCTGCCAGTTTTACTGTACAACTAGTGTTTCCGTGGGAGCTTGAATATTTAGGGGCAAGCACCACCTTTTTATTGTACAGCCTGTTTTCATTGCTTTCGTTTGCGCTGGTATTTTTGTTTGTAGAAGAAACCAAAGGTAAGAGCTTGGAGCAGCTAAGCGAAAGTTTAGAAGCAAGAGCAGGTTAGCAAAACCCGCGATAAAATATTTTTCCATGTAACTTTTTTGTAAACGATTTTTCATGTTTGGGATTTATTATCTTCCTTGGACTAGTCCAGAAATTCACATTTAAAGGAAAGATAATGAAATTACCCGTGCTTAGTAGTGCATTACTTGCACTTTCATTTACCGCAAGTGTAGATGCACTTGAAAACAAAGTATTGCTCATTGGTATCGATGGCCTGCAATACGAAAAAATTGCTGCCAATAATACGCCGAATTTTGATCGCCTATATCTAACTCAAGCTTACACTGGCGGGATCGCAAAAACACAAACACAGCAAAAAACCAAAAGTGGCCCAGGTTGGGCGACAATTTTAACTGGGGTTTGGGTGAATAAGCATCAAGTGCCGAGCAACGACTCAGGTCTAGCAAACAAAGCCTATCCCAGCCTTTATCGTTACATCGCAGAACATGATGCTAACGCCAATATCTCAAGTTTTAGTACTTGGGGACCCATTCATACGCAATTCTTCAGTGACGATGTCGCCCTGATGGACAGGAGATCGGAGGGAGGTAGCGACGACGATAATTTAAATAAAGCGCTGGCAACATTAAATAACGGCTCACCTGATTTTGTCTTTTTACATTTAGATGAACCGGACGCCGTGGGTCACAGCTTATGCTTTGGTTCTGCCTACAATAAATCGGTAGAAGATGCGGACAAGCGACTGGGTAAACTGCTCGACGCGGTTGAAGCAAGAGAGCAAAACGGTGAGAACTGGTTGGTGATGGTCACCACCGATCATGGCCGTACACCGGTTGTCGGCTGTCATCACGGTGAGCAAACCGAGCCTGAGAAAACCATCTTTATCGCCACCAACAAAGTGCTGAATAAAGAATTTAGCTCAAAAGACGTTAATCCTGCTAATACCGACTTTTCTGGTTTATATGGCTATCCAGCACAAACAGCGATTGTACCGACGATTTTATCTTACATGGGCATTGAAACAAATGTGCAAGCGGGTTTTGAAAGCACGCCGATGTACGGTGACTTAGGAATTCGTAAACTCAATTATGCCAATAAACTATTTACGTGGCTAAATGGTGCGAATGCGCAAACGCGTGTTTATCGAAATAGCCAATTGGTTGAAACATTGCCTGCTGGTGTTACACAGTGGCAAGATCCGCAGCCCGAATCTGGCATCAATAACTATAGCTTTGAGCAACAGGGTGTGTATGTTGGCTATCGAGTTACCGAGCTGAAACTCAGTGCTGCGCATCAGTGGCACAATACTAAGAGCTACTTTTTCTCTGAAGACGCGCGCTACTGGCGTTACGATACGGTGTTAGATAAAACAGATGATGGCTATCCGGTATCGGTGACTAATGGCAACTGGCCGGGACTTGGCGATTATGCACAACAAATTCGAGCGAGTTTTTATAAAGACAGTGATACGGTGTACTACTTCCTATCGGATAGTCAATACCTGAGCTATGACGTACAGAGCGATAAGGTACGAGCAGGTTACCCTCAAGCAATTGATAACAATACTTGGCCAGGGCTTGCTGCCTACGCAAATAAAATAACCGCAACTCTTCGTTGGACGTCAGATAAGGTGTATTTCTTCCTAGATGATGGTCAATACTTACGCTATGACTTGGGAGATGACCGAGTGGACAGTGGGTATCCCAAGGCTATCAACGATAATACTTGGCCGGGACTTGGTGCCTACGCGACAAAGATAAGTGCAGCATTAAAGTGGAACGACACGCGTGCTTATTTCTTCTTAACTGACGGTCGCTATTTAAGATATAGCATTACTTTTGACAAAGTGGATGCGGGTTATCCTAAAGCCATTGATAATGGCACTTGGCCCGGGTTGCAGTAAACCCTGCAAAAGTATCGGATCTTGAAGGGAGTGAACAACTCCCTTTTTCATCTTGTTTTATACTTCAATGCGCGTTTTTCAGTTATACCAGTTGTATTAAGTAAATGATCTATCTTGAAGCGGGGAAATAGCTTTAGTAGCAAGGCAAAAATTTTGATATTTAGTTGTTCTAAATGAGAAATTTTTAACGAAGCTAATATGCTATTTCACCCTTCAAATTGATTAGAGAATTAATTCAATTGGTATTATGCTGTGTGCTCCTCTTTTGACAAGGATAATATTGATGGATTTTAGATCTGATACGGTTACGCAACCGACCCCCGCCATGAAACAAAGCATGTTTGATGCACCGCTTGGTGACGATGTTTATGGTGATGATCCAACAGTAAATGCACTTGAACAGTTTGCGGCTGAGCGTCATGGTTTTGAGGCTGCGCTATTTACCAGCTCAGGTACGCAAGCAAATCTGCTTGCACTGATGAGCCACTGTGAAAGAGGGGATGAATATCTTTGCGGCCAACAAGCGCACAATTATAAATTTGAGGCGGGTGGTGCGGCTGTGCTTGGGTCTATTCAACCGCAGCCACTAGAAAACGAGGCCGATGGCAGTATTTGCTTAGAAAGAATTAAACAAGCAATTAAACCTGATGATTTTCATTTTGCGAAAACTAAGCTGCTTAGTTTAGAAAACACCATTGGTGGCAAGGTATTAAGTCTAGAATATATCGCACAAGCCAGAGCGCTGTGTGATGAGCGTGGCTTAAAACTTCACCTTGACGGTGCAAGAGTCTATAACGCTGCAGTCGCGTTAAAGGTTGATATCACAGAAATCGTAAAGCATTTTGATTCATTTACTATTTGCTTATCTAAAGGACTTGGTGCGCCGGTTGGCTCTTTATTGCTTGGTGATAAGGCGTTGATAGACAAAGCGAGAAGGCTTAGAAAAATGCTTGGTGGCGGTATGCGTCAGGCGGGTATGCTCGCGGCGGCTGGTCTTTATGCTTTGCAACATAATGTAGAGCGTCTCGAGGAAGATCATCAAAACGCGCAATATTTAGCTGAAAAACTTGAGCAACTGCCTGGGTTTAAGCCATGCAAGCACTTGGTACAGACAAATATTATCTTCGCTGAAGTGGAAGCTGGCATTGATCTTTTTGCGGCAGCAAAGCAGTTAAAGGTTAAGGGCATTAATATCACTCCAGGATATCAAGGCATGCGATTTGTGACGCATATGGGGGTGAGCCGCGCCGATGTGGATAAGCTAATAACAGAACTCACTAATTTGTTGATGTGATAGATGTTACACGTCTTTACATCGAGTGTATTTCATTTGGGAACGATTACTGCTAGTTTTGTGCGAAAGTTAAACAAGGAAAATTTAATGTTCTCTTCGTTGATAAAGGCCACTTTTGGTATTTCTGCTTTGCTAATCAGCACCGCAAGTGTTGCCAATTCGGTCGATTTTTCTGCTGGTACTGGCTATCCATTTTTTGGTCAAATTGAACTGTCTCTTCCACAGGCCGATAGTAATAGTCGATGGTATGGAAATTATCTTATTGGTCTGGACGATGGGTTTTCTGTAGGCTATGAGAAAGCGGTGTCTGACAATAACAAACATGCGATAGGCGTGGTGTTAGGGGCTTTGGGAGCAAGAGATGCGGGCCCCGTATGTGAAGACGATGATAATATTACATGTGGTATTTTTGAGCCAATTATCGACCTCTTTGATAGTGAAACGACAAATGGTATCGGTGTAAGTTATAGCTACTATTTTACCAGTATCAATCAACCAGGTTGGCGGGTTAAATTGGTTGCAGGTTATGGTGAAAGTGATAGACATAACGTTGATCGCGCTGATGGCAGTTTAATTTTTAGCTATCAGTTTTAAGTCATCGCCCTATTACCATTGGTCTCGGTTCTAGGGCGATTTAGTTCTTATAATTTAATCGTTAAAACTTATACTTTACGTTAGCACTAATAGTTCTACGCTGTCCGTAGAAACAGTCTCCACGGAACAAACAGCTGGTAATAACCGTTTTATCGCTGACATTATCAACTTGCAAACTGAATTGATATTGTTCAATGTCATAGCCAATCATCATATCAACAAGCGTAAAGTTGTCGGTCACTAATTGCTGATGTAGTGTTTGTCCGTTTAGTTCAACTGTACGACTGCCATCGTAGGTTTCTCCCACATGTCTGATACCGGCACCAAATTTAAGCCCAGGAAGCCATTCGTCCGCGCGGTATGTCGCCCAAATTGAAGCTAAGTGCTTTGGTGTTGCTGAGAGCTGAGCATCATCTGTGATTAACGTAACCAAGTCCTGCGCTACATAGAGTTCTGTAGGTGACAGCGGAGAAACGTCTTGTTCCGTATCTGAATAAGAATATGCCGCATAAATATCAAGGTGCTGCCATTCAAGCTGGGCTTCAAGCTCGAATCCTTTTACCGCGATTTCACCGTCTTGTACTTCAAATTCGGGGGACACTTTTCGTATTTGATTTTTGTCTTTGATTTCAAATATAGATGCCGTGATAAGGTGTTCAGTACCTGTTGGCTGATATTTCAAGCCAAGTTCAACTTGCTCGCCCTCAAGCGGTTTATATGCGCCACCTTGTGGTTTTTGTCCAAATACAGCCTTAAATGATTCAGAATAGCTAGCATAGGGTGCTATGCCATTCTCAAACTGGTAAAGCACACCAATCCTACCTGTTGTGGCATTCTGACTATTCTTGATTGCACCTGCTGTTTGCACTTGATTTGAAACGTCATCATAGCGAAGTGCCGCATTGAGTACCCAGCTGTTTATTTCTGCAGTAACTTGTGCATAAGCACCAAGCTGCTTGTTATTTAGCGTATTTTCAGGGTTATCGACAACCGCAGTTGGTAACTCAGTGCTTTGTCCATACACTGGGTTATATAAGTCTAATGGTGCTGCAACGCCGCGGCCGCGATCAGAGTCAGTATCTGCATTTTGGTAATCAACACCTGAAACCATAGTGAGTTTAACCACATCCAGTTCCAAATATTTATGGAATTGAAGATCCATCGTCACACTACGTGCACTTGAATCGGTGAGGCTGGCGATACGCTTAACAGTGCGTTTGTCGGCTTCAAATTTTGGTGGCCAAGAATAAATGGTACGGTACTCGGATGAACTATCGCTGTAGCGACCGGAGAACTTAATATGTGTGTCTAAATCAAAGCTGTGCTCAACAATAGCGGTGATTGCTTGTTGCTCAGTATCATATTTATCCCAGCCTGGCTCGCTGACGAAACGCTCACTGGGAATTTGGCCATATTTTGCTGGTAGAATAGTGCCTTCATGCGGGAAGAATTGCGTTGAAGAGCCTGATTCATTTCTCTGAAGATTGGTAAGTAGGGTAATTTTAGTTTCATCTGAAGCAAGCCAGCTAAAGCTTGGTGCAAGCATCAGGGTGTTGTCATCAACATAATCGGTCTGCGTGCCGCTGTCTCGATACATGGCAACAGCACGTGCTTGATACTCTTGCAGCTCACCAAATGTGGTGTTGTAATCAAGTGCTAGTTGCTTACGGTCGTAGTTACCCACTTGTGCCCAGATCTCACCTTCAGTGTCTGCTTTTGGCAATTTTGATACTGCGTTGACGATACCACCTGTAGACCCTTGTCCGTAAAGTACTGATGAAGGGCCTTTTAAAATCTCGACGCTTTCAAGCGCATAAGGGTTAGTACGCGTGTTGTTGTAATTGCCAAACAGTTTTTGCAGGCCGTCAACATAGAGTAAGGGGTCGACGCCACGAATTTTAGACCAGTCGCCTCGAGTATCAACGCCATATGGCCCATTATAAACACCCGCAACATACCCAATCGCATCTTGCAGCGTTTCTGCACCTAAATCAGAAATACGTTGCGCTGTTAATACAGAAACTGAAACTGGCGTTTTGACGATAGGAATTGCTGTTTTTGACGCAGTAGCACTAACGTATGAAATCAGACCTCTTGGGCTAACTTCGATGATTTCAATGTCGTCTTTATCTTGTTTGGTTTGCTCTTGTGCAATTGCGGAGCAAGACAACGCCAGTGCAACACTGGCAATAAGGCTTGGATATTTGTATTTAAATGAGCGCATGATTAATCCCTATGATCTAAGTTTGCGCAAATGATATTGTAGATGAGAGTGATTATCAATATTATTGTTCTGTAATTTGCAAATATTACAAAGCTTTATTCTAGACTACGTATTGATGTGCCTTATATTTGAGCGGCGCTCGGCAGCACAGCGCTTTGAGCAGTACTTAACGTTTTCCCAATCTCTTTGCCATTTTTTCCGCCAATAAAACGGACGTTTGCAAATAGGGCATACTTTATAAGGTAGATTTGGTTTTTTATGAGCCATGTAAGGGTTATACCAATTAGTCTTAATACTTGCTCAATTTGACGGAGCAAATCTGACGCTAACTGCGTTAAAAATTTCTCATTTAGAACAACTAAATAGCAAAATTTTCGCCTTGCCTACACGGATGTAGGTACCTTGGCGATAGCAGGACGCGGTAGCGGGGTTATCGACAAGACTTTCTCGCCTCAAAATAGAGCACTTAATTAAGCCAATTGGTATTAGTCATTTTTAGTAGTCATACGGTAATGATGAAAAACGAGATCAAAAAAGCCCCATAGCAAGCGCTGTAGGGGCTTTAGAAAGGAAACGGTAAAGGTTATGCAGATGGAATGAGTGCATACCCTCCTTTTAAATGTCCGATATTATGAAAGCCAAGTCTCGCCAGCGCTTGTGCGGCAGCTTGTGAACGGCTGCCGCTGCGACACACCAACACCAACTCTTTCGACTTGTCTTGACTATGTTTGCAAATAAAGTCAGTAAGGCGGGTGAGGGGCACATTTTGATCAAATGCTCTGTCGTGGTTTAGGGCATATTCATGCGGTTCTCGTATATCAATTAACAGCACACTTTCGTTGTTTGCGATGTGGGCATTGAGCTCTTTTGTGGTGTACTCGTGCAATTCAAATTGGTTTTTAGTACAAACCGTTGCGCCACACATGATCTCGCTGCCAGCCTCATCAACAATGTTTTTGTCTATTTGTGCCTTTTTCTCGACAAATATATCAACAGCAATGTCATGTTGAAGCACACTATTTAATAGCAAATTACGATTACACTCTGCTGCTAGGGTGGTTGCAAACTCATTGTTGTAGTCGTGGCTTGGACATAACAAAGTATCGGATTCGATAAGTTGAGCAAGTAACTGAATGCTGTGCATCATCGCTTTTGATGAGCTGGTGGAGAAGTTGGTTCTACCTAGCGCCCCCATTAGGATTAGATCACCACAAAAAACGTATCTAATGGTGTACTCACCTTGCTGTTGCTCCAATAGCATAAAGGTGACGCTATCTTCCGTATGTCCAGGGGTGGCTAGTTTTGCAAGACGGTAGTGACCAATGGCTAGCGCTTCGAGTGACTGGCCTTTAAATTCAATTTGTGTAGTTTGAGTAGGCCAGCCTAAATGGTCGCATGTTTGTTTTGGTAAAGTCAGTGCGGTTCGACTCGATTCGTGATCTGCGTGACCATGTGTATCAAGCGCAGCGAGCAGTGTTAGCTGCTGGCATTCCAATATCGTATTAAGACGCTCTACCAGCTCAGGAAGTGGATCGATAATAATCGCCGTTTTTGACTGCTTATCAGCAAACAGCCAACAGCATGCACCACCCACTTTGAATTGTACTAGACCGTCAAGCGCTTCTTTATTGTTAACGCCATTCGCCGCTTGCATGAGACAGCTGTGACCGAGTGCCTGAGCACAATGGAGAATGCGCTCACACGCCGCGTCTATTTCAGTTTGGGTTGTGGCAGGACCAAAAGACAGTCGAATAGCCGACTCGCTTTGCCATGCAGGGAGTCCCATGGCATCTAGCACAAAACTGCGCGTTACCTTTGAACTGCACGCTGAGCCCGAGCTGACACGGATGTTTGCTGCGTCGAACAAATCCATGATTTCTTTTGAGCTAAATCCCGGAATTGCAAAGTTTAGTGTAGTTGGAACGCTATTACTGAATTGATTATTAAATACAATTGTCGGGAACGCATCTTTAAGCGTTTGTGTCAGTTGATTTCGAAAATTGTGTAGTTTATCTACGCTTGCAAATTGGCTGTCATTTTCTTTTAGCAGTTCGTCAAAAATCACACTCAGTGCGGCAAGGCCTGGCAAGTTTTCTGTTCCTGAGCGTAAACCGCTCTCTTGACCGCCTCCTGCAATAAATGGCGTAAACGGTGCGGTTTCTCGAATATAAACAAAACCGATGCCTTTTGGTGCATAGAGCTTATGGCCGCTAAAAGGTGCGTAGTCAATTGTTGTTCTTGCTAGGTTTAAGCTGCGTTTGCCCAGCGCCTGCACACAGTCAACCATCCAAAAAATATCTGAATTATGCTTTCTTATTACTTCTTCTAATTTGTTCAGGTCTTGATATACACCAGTTTCATTATTAACAGCCATAGTGCAAATCATTAGCGCATTAGGCACTTCATTTGCGATAAACGCTAAATCCAGATTACCTGCACCATCAACTGGAATAGCTTTGACATCGGCATTAATTTCTAAAATTTGATTCCAATGTTTGAGTGATTCAGGCACCGCTTTGTGTTCAGTTGCCCCGTAAAGTAGCGTATATTTTTTATTTGGCTGTATCTTCTTTTTTGCTTCACAAAGGGCTGATAGTATGCCGGTCTGGATGCCCTCGGTTGCGCCACTGGTGAAGATCACTCGACCATGACCAGAACCTAAAACAGCACGTGCTTTTTGACGAGTGTGCTCCATCAGTTGCTTCGCTTGAAGGCCTGTAATATGGCTGCTGCTGGGGTTGCCAAACATGGTTTTCATGGTAACCAATGCTGCGTCTGCTGCTTGCTCTAATACAGGGGTTGTTGCATTAGCATCTAGATATATTTGAGGTAACACCGTTTCTACTGTCATGACTGAGCCTTTGGGTATAAGCAAATTACCGATATAACAAAAAGTAATAAGTAATTATTTATAGTTATAATAAGGGAGATAGGCGTACGTTTCAACTATTGAGGATGTGTTTCTTGCAGACTAGATAGAGTGATGTTTAATGTAAAATTAATTTGAAAAAAATGTATTCATCATGTTTAATTGCGTTCGCTCAAAGGCAAGGCGAGCAAGGTAACCGAAATGGTAAGGAAAGGCTCTTAGAGTAATGGATGAATGATGTTGCAACGAATAACAAAACCGACAATGTGGCCGTTATTTTTTACACTGGGTGTGTACGCTACGTTGATCTGGGTACAAGGCTTTTATCAGGCGCTTGGCCAAATTATCAGTGAATCCCATATTGCGCTTACCATGGCGTTGGGATCGTTTGTGGCAGGTGGAACGGCATTAGGTGGTGGCGCTGTTGCATTTCCTGTGATGACTAAATTATTAGACATAGATCCTGCTACTGCCAAGGTATTTTCTCTGGCGATACAAAGCTTTGGTATGACCGCGGCGACCATTACCATTTTCTGTCGCCGAATTCCGGTATATAAAAATGTTATTTTAATGGCGTTGCCAATGGCTGCGCTTGGTGTAACGCTCAGCCTATTATATATCGCACCTCTAGCACCTAGGCTCCTCGTTAAGTCTATTTTTAGTTTTTTGTTGCTCTGCTTTGCACTAACACTGATTTTAAGGTGGTGGCGTAAGGCACATCATCAACCTAGCAGTGAGTTTATCCAACCTAAAATGCTACGCTTTATGGTTGTAGCATTAATTGGAGGTATAGCGAGTGGATTGGTAGGGTCGGGTGCAGATATCGCACTCTTTGCCTTGTTGGTGATTGCTTATAATGCAGATGTGAAAAAGGCGACTGCAACCTCTGTCGTGGTGATGACGTTTACCTCATTGATTGGAAGTAGCATCAATGCGTGGCATCTCAATACGATCACCAGTGAAATAAATGGCTATTTGCTAGCGGCAATACCGATTGTGGTCGTTGGTGCTCCCTTAGGCGCTTATGTTTGTTCAAAAGTAAAAGTAGGGCATTTGGTCAGTTTTCTTTTAGTCTTGATTGGGCTTGAAGTGAGCTTTACCTGTTATGAGTTATATCCGACGCTGCTAGGATTGTTTTAATCTAGGGCCTGTTTATCTTTCAAGTTTGTTTTTGCAGCAGTTTGATTGGTATTTATACAAGGCAGAGCCTGTGTAGCTATAGTTGTTCTATGTGAGTCAGGCGATAACACAGTAGAAATGCCAATCAAGCGCTGCCCTTTGGGTTCACCTGAGTGCGTTTTGTTCATTGTTGCTCAACTTTTGCCTAGATTACTAGGCGGCAAGTCGAGCGTCGCGACCAAAATACACTCAGGAGAACAAAAATCAAACAGCAAAGGTCAACAGGCCCTAATGCGGTTTGCAAAATTGGGTAAGCCGCGCAGCGAGGAAATAACGAAGTTAGATTACGCTCGCTAAATAAAAATATCCATCCGTTACACTTTATTATCATCTTTGCGTGTATTGCAAAAAACATTACAAATTTAAAATGTAAATGATAGTTGTTATCATTACCATTGTTTTGCTAAACTTCGCTCCCTCTCTGATAAATTATTTTCTGAAATAGGTATTCGTGGCTATTTCAAAAAGATCCAATTGCGTAGTTTGGAGTTAAAAAATGCAATACTCTCGCTCTTCTGTTCTTTCCGCCTCATGTGTTGCGGTTAAGCTAGCTTTACTAGGTACAAGCACAGCGGCTTTTGCTTCTGAAGACATAGAAAAAATCAGTGTCTACGGCAAACACAATAAAATTATTTTGCAATCTGGAACTGCAACTAAGTCTAATATGGATCTTATGCAGACCCCCGCAGCGGTTGTTGTTGTTGACAAAGAGCTACTAGATTCGCAAAGCGCAGCGACTTTACAAGAAGCACTACGCAACGTAAGTGGTTTATCTCAGGCAGGTAATAACTACGGCATTGGTGATTCGCTAATGGTTCGTGGCCTAGGCGTAAACTATACCTATGATGGTATGTATGGTGGTGCTGACTTAGGTAACAGCTTTAACCCAACACGCTCCTTAACCAACATCGAAAGTATTGAAGTGTTAAAAGGTCCTGCTACAGGCCTTTATGGTATTGGTGCAGCTGGTGGTGTAGTTAACTTAGTCGAGAAAAAGCCACAATTTGAACAAGCGCTTGCAATTAACGGTAAAGTGGGCGCATGGAATACTTATGGCTTGGGCGTTGATTTTACAGATGCAATTACTGACAAGCTTGCCTACCGTGTTGTTGCAAACCATGAGCGTAGCGACGGCTATCGAGATCTAGAATCTAATAGAGACGAAATCTATGCAAGCTTACGTTTCGACCCAAGCAGTGAGCACTCATTTTTACTTTCAACGGCTTATATTGATGATTCGCAACAAGTAGATTCAATTGGCGATCCTGTACGCATTATTAACTGGGATAGCATTACTGGGCAACCAGGACTGGTTACAGCTGATCGCTTGCCAAATGACCCACAATATGATGCTGAGAAAGGTAAGTGGTTAGGTGTACAACTGAATGATGAACAGCGCGCGCAACTTGCTGAGTCAATCCGTATTGGCGATGGCTTAAAGCCTTTCAATCTTGGCGATGGGAATCTTATTTCTCCTTTATCTCGTCCTAATGAAGGTGAAGAGTTACGGATAAAGCTTCGTCACGATTGGTACTTAAATCGCAGCTCAAAGCTAACCCAGCAGATATTATGGCGTAGTTACGATTCGGATTTTGTTCGCCAAACAGGTGCTTATAATTATGTTTATTGGGAGCGCAATGGTGTGATCAATGCAAACCCAAGAGCCCCGCTTGTGATTGATGATGTGCTATATCCTTATGCGGCTCGCCGTCAAGAGTATCGCCGTCAAGTTGCCAGCGAAAAAACGTGGCAGTACTTTGCTGATTTACAGTTAACTTGGGATATGGGTTCTTTGAGCGGTGAGCACCTAGTTAGCGTTAACTATGAAAATCGTGATATGCGCTTAAAAAGTTGGTCTGCATATGATGCAGATGGTAAAGGCTCAATTCCATATATCTTAGATATTCGCGAGCCAAACTGGCCGACAGGCGAATTTGAGGATTATAACCCATCGCTACGCAGTAACTACGATAAAACACTTACGGCGTATGGCATTAGTGCACAAGAAGTGGTGTATATCACTGATGCACTAACTGCTCGTGCTGGCCTTGCATATACTAGCGTTGAACAAAAATATCAGCATTTGGGCACTGAGCGTTCACCTGAAGAGAGTGAAGAGCTGGACACGGATGATGCTGGTATGACGTATAATATTGGTTTGAATTATCAAGTGACCTCTCAGCTTTCTGCTTTTGTAAATATGGCAAAAGGTCGTACTGCATACAGTGTACTGGGTAGCCTAGAAAATGAAGCTGATGCGAACCGTAAAAACAGACCTGACTCGGAATCTGAAACGTTAGATATTGGTGTGCGTTTTACTGCGTTTGACGAAGATTTATTGGGGTCATTAGTGTGGTTTGAAACTAAACGCACAAACCTAATGTATAACAACCCTGAGTATAACGAGCAGCCTGGTGAAGACTACAATGTGAGTGTTCCACGCTATTTCTTCGATGATGAAGACGAGTCAAAAGGTGTAGAACTTGACTTAAATTTAGCATTGAACGACCAGATTAGTGTGAATATGAACGCAACCTATCAAGATGCTGTTGAGATCCGTTTGAATGAGCGCTCAGGTCAAATGAAAGGCGTGCCGAAAAAGTTTGCCAGCACGTGGATTAAATATACTCAACCCGTGGATTGGTTTGAGGGGGCGTTAGAGTACAGTCTTGGCATTAACTATGAGAGTGAACGAACAATTAACTCTGTTTCTTTCGGTCTGCCTACGGCAACCATTGATGGTTATACCCGCTGGGATGCTGCGATTAAGTTCGATGCTGAACAGTTCGATATTCAGCTAAACCTTGAAAACCTAACTGATGAGCGCTATTACAGTAAAGCATTGTTCTTAGGCGGTACGCCTGGCAACGAGCGTAATGCTAAGTTGAGCTTTAACTATAGGTTCTAAGGTTCACAAAGAACAAGGAGGGAAGTCCCTCCTTTTCTTAGTCACGTTTAGATCAGTTAATCCCTGAACAGGATAAAAAATCAGTTATTTAATGTAACAAGTGATACGAGTGAGAAGCTCGTGTGGTGGTGTATCTCTGACATCATTTAAGTACTCTTCGATAACAGGCACATCGGCAGGTTCAAACTCACTGTTTGGTAACCATTGTCCAAACAGATACTCGTAAGGCGTTTCAAGAGAAGCATAGTCACCTTGGTAAAGTAGGCTAGCTGTTTTGCCCGATGGAATGGCGAATTCACAAAGCTCATCAGGGAGGGATGCCGTTGTCTTTGGCACCAAAATTGTTGCCATTGATTTCAGTTTGCTTTCCTCTACGGTTTTTGGGTCGTCAAAATACACCCCAAAGAAACGCGTATCTTCACCTAATAAGCCTTGTTGTTGCGCCAGTACGTTTAACTTCTCAAATGCTTGACCGATTTGCATGTAATCGCCACGGTGCTCAAGTCCGATTAACATCATTTGCTCATTACTGCCTATTTCTACATTAAACATATTCGAATCCTCATCTACCTTAATGATATAAAATTCGGCCGCACAGCCTTTTGCCTTGGCCTGTTCATGTTGGCGAAATAGGCTAGGTGGTTGCTTATATCGTTGAGAAAATGCTCGGCTAAACGCTTCTATACTTGCGTAGCCGGTTTGCTCAGCCACCTTTGCAATGGAGTCTTGGGTGCGAATTAACATACCTGCTGCAACATGTAGTCGCATTCTTCTCACGGTTGCATTGATGGTTTCCCCTGCGATTGAGCGATAAACACGGTGAAAGTGATAAGTCGACATATGGCATTGATCAGCAAGCGTGATCACATCAAGTTCGCGATTAATATTGTTATAGATGTAATCAATAACAGTATTTAAGCGAGTAGTGTAATGGCTCAGGGTCGTTGCTTTTTTAGTCATCGTTCACTTCGTTGTTGGTTTATGCGGCCAATTACAACTCCGAAACTTACGTCAGAGCTGATATGGCTTATCATGGCAGAACTCGATTTGATAATGTTTGCTGATTTGTACTTTACGCAACTTATTGGTTTTCCGTAAGTGCTTTTTCCACGGCTTTTAAAATAGATGATTTGGTAGACGGTTTGGTGATGTACCCTGTGAGCCCCAAAGACGCCCACTTTCTGATTATATCTTTGTTTTTATTGCTAGTTAGCGCAATGATAGGAAGTTTTTTACAATGTGGAATATTGCGAATATTTTTGGTTGTATTGTAGCCATCAAGCTCTGGCATAAATAAATCCATAAATACCATGGTGAATTTATGCTTTCTCAATGTTTTTATAGCGCCTAACCCACTGGTTTCACAGTCTACTTTATACCCCTCATCACGTAGGATCTTGGCTATCATTTCACGGTAGATTTCGTTGTCTTCCACCACCATTATTTTTATTTCTTCTTGTTTGGTTTCAAGCGCTTTTGGCTCACTGACATCGACTTCACCCGTATCACCTACTGGCAATACATTTTGCGCTAATTGCGCGCACTTAGAGTTGTCTTTTTCGCTCAGCAATGCAGTAAGCTCAGCGATAGAGAATTGTTTGTCTTTTAATCGCTTCGTTAATTCATGAACACTCTCGGCAAGCTGATGTTCTAATTCATCCAACAGTGGTGATAAATGTTTTTGTTTTAGTTCATTTAGTAAGTCATCTTGAACTTTATTAATCCCTTTTTCATTGTCGAGATTACGTCTTACCGTTTGTAGCGTCTCATCCGCTTTTTGATGGTACAAGGCTGCATCATCAATCAATTGCTTTAGTTTGTCATCTATGCGACCAAAATGTTCCTCTCTGATTTTGGCAACTTCAGATGTGCCTTCTGTGCGAACTAAGGCATTATGTAGGATCATACGAAATCGGTAGTTCTCATACATAGGTTTGTAGACAAAGTAATCGGTAAAAATACCTTTCATACAACACCGAAAGGCCACGCCAGACTCTTTGTTTTCACACAACAAAATGTTCTCATGAGCATAATTAAGCAAGCCGTGCTTGGCAAGCAAGCTATAGATTTCGACACTTTTTGCGACCGTTTTTCGAGCAATAACGATGACAACAGGTGGAGACTCAGTTAGCACCTCTGCTACTTCTTTATGACTAGTGAGAGTACGGTATTCATTGACTTGAGAAGCAACAATATCGACAACGCCAGTCATTTCAGCTGGATCGTCACAAATAATAATCACTTTTGGATGTCGTTGTGCGTGTTCAACGTCTTTTTTATGCATAGATTCCCTCTGACTATGAGAGTACAACACAGCCCATTAATTTTAATTATTTACTAGAATGAGACTTTTGCAATGCGGATTCTGAGACAGTTTGCAAAAACTCTGATGGCGTACACGGTGGATAGTAATAATAGCCTTGAACTGATTCTACTTC
Source organism: Pseudoalteromonas sp. OANN1 (assembly GCF_024124685.1). Taxonomy (NCBI): domain Bacteria; kingdom Pseudomonadati; phylum Pseudomonadota; class Gammaproteobacteria; order Alteromonadales; family Pseudoalteromonadaceae; genus Pseudoalteromonas; species Pseudoalteromonas sp. OANN1. The sequence continues at coordinate 75,560 of NZ_JAMXSE010000010.1, read as the reverse complement.
GTAGCTCTGTACAACGACGAGATCTTCAACCTCTTCGACACCCTCAGCGACGACCTCTAGTCCAAGTTGGTGAGCCATCTCACAGGTGCTCGCGATAATGACGCGTTTGTTGGGTTGCGTTGAACAGCCATCAACAAAGCATCTATCGATTTTGAGTTCATCAAACGGCAATTCGTTAAGTTGCTTAATCGAAGAATATCCAGTACCAAAATCGTCAATAGACAGCTTAAAGCCTTTAAGTTTTAAACGCAGCAACACATCAAGCGCGCGCTTGATGTTTTCCAACAAGTGACTTTCAGTTAGCTCTAAAGTGATTTGAGAGGTGGGTGTGCAATACTCTTCGCAAATGGACTCGAGTTTTTCTGGGAGTTTTATGTCTTCAAGCTCTTTTACGCTCAAATTAATACTGAATTGAAGCGCTTTAAGAATATCTCGATTATAGCTAAGCAAGGACAAAGTCTGTTTTAACAAACTATATGAAAGCAAATGAATAAGATTATGTTCTTCCATTGTCGCGATAAACTGTGAAGGTGGCACTGTGCCATCGGTATTATGATGCCACCTTGCAAGTACTTCTGCGCCAATAATTGCACCGGATGGACTGGCGACTTTTGGTTGGAAATAAGCACAAAACTCTTCTCGCAATAGCCCCTCATAGATCTCATCTTTACTATAGTTTTGTAGTGCGTGTTGGGACTTAGTGGATGTATTTTGAGACTGGAGCTGACTGTAAAGTTCTTTTAGTTTGGTTGCAGAGAGTGGCTTTTCTAAACTAGATATAATGGTGAGGCCATGAAGCTCAGCCAGTGCTGCAGTATTTTTGATGAATAGACCCTTTTCGCCACTTAGTAATGCGATAGGTGCTTGGATGCTTAGTTCGGCAAATTTTCGCAATATCTCTACACCATCCATTTGCGGCATGTTGATATCAAGCAAAATGAGGGAAGCTTGATGGAGCTCTTGACTTCCTAATGCAGACAGGCCGCTGTTAAACCCTTTAAAAGTGCATGGTGTCTGGTTAGAAATCAACAATTGCAATTGCGTAAGAATAAGCTCGCTATCATCAATCGCAATAATAAGGTGCTTTTCATTTATCATACATACTAGGCCTGAGTTTTAGCACGTGTTACGTTAGATCTTCCACATTAAGTATAGAAGCGATTTCAGCTTGTGCATTATCAAAAAGCATCAAACATTGATTCAATAAATTTTCAATTTTTATGTGCTTACCTTCACTTGCTGCATGCTCAAGTTCTGCCATTTTTTCAGAGAGTTGTGTTGCGCCGACTGCTTTTGCCGAGGTTTTCCCTTGATGTGCAATATTCTTGACACTTTCAGGATGTTCTAGGTCTACCCCTTGTAACAGTTTTTTTGTGTCGTCAACAAAGCTTCTTAAGAAAATACTCTGTAGCTCTTTATCTGTACCTACATATTCACTGAGTATCACCAAATCGATATGTCTGGTTGGCGCATCTAGTTCCTCTATCAGTGAGGGAGGATTCTCCGCTTCTTGGCTGTTTGTTGGAATGTTGCTTGAGAACCATTTTTTTAGCTTTTTGTTTAATTTTTGCAAGACAATGGGCTTTGCAATGTAATCGTCCATCCCGGCGTTAAAACAAATATCTTTCTCACCGTCTAACGCATTAGCCGTTGCTGCAATGATAGGAATGTGCTCTAGATTGCGTTCACGTTCATGCTCGCGACGCTGTTTTGTGAATTCATAGCCATCCATCACTGGCATATGGCAATCTGAAATAATAAGCGAAAAGTGATACTGTTCGAGTAGCTGCAAGGCAACTTTACCATTGTCGGCGATAATGCATTGATAGCCTAGCAGTGCCAGCTGTCTTTTGAATAAATCCTGATTATAAACATTGTCCTCAACGACTAAGATAAGCTTGTTAAGTGCTTGGGCATCACTAATTGTAGGCAATGTCTTAAATTTAGTATCGCTGTCGTCATTTGTTGATTCACTGTCGATTAGCCCTTCTAAGGTGGCGATGTGTGAAACGACTTTATACGCATAATAAGGATATAGTGCGAGGTTTGAGACGTTGATATTATTTGCATGCGGAAGCTTATCCTGATTATTGTCTAGCAAAATATACTTGCACTCGCTTTCCGCGATGAAAACTTCTTTTCCTTCTGTAGTGAGTTGTTGGAAGGCTTCTGCAGTGATAACGAGATAATCAAATTGTTGACTATCAATTAGTTGCGCATTAAACAGTTCTCGAGGGAATATTTCACATTGGGCTTCATAGATGCGTAGTTGATTTTGGAGGTCCTTTTCAAATTTGTCCTCGTCGCCCACTACGGCAATTTTTAGTCTGTCTAAGGTTAAGCTTATAGCGCTGGTTTGTTTTGGCACTTCACAGTATGGCAGAGTAACAATAAAGTTGCTGCCAAAGCCCTCTAGGCTTCTACAGTCAATTTCCCCCTCCATCATGGCAACAAGTTTGTGGGTAATGGAAAGGCCCAGTCCGGTACCGCCATATTGGCGTTGAATACTGCTATCTGCTTGAACAAATGGCTTAAAAAGGTTTTCTACTTGTTCTTCGGACATACCTTTACCATTGTCTTTCACGCTAATTTCCATATAACCATCATCGGGAGAGCGCCCAATAGTCACTTCTACAAAACCGGAGGCTGTGGCGGTAGTTTTGGTGAATTTTAACGCGTTACCGATTAGATTTAATAAAATTTGGCGCAGTCTAACCGGATCTCCTAATTGCCAATTTGGTAACTGTGGCGAAAGATAAAAGGCAAGCTTGAGCTTTTTAGAGTCCGCTTGATATGCAAGTAGCTCCGCGAGTTCTTTAATAATTTCTTGCCAGCTAAATGGTGTTGATTCAAGTTGCATTTTTCCAGCTTCGATTTTTGAAAAGTCTAATATGTCGTTAATTATTCGAAGTAGCACCAATGCTGAACTTTTTGCGACTTTAGTGAGGTGAGATTGCTCATGATCAAGGTTAGATTGGGCAAGAATATCCAGCATGCCTACCACGCCGTTCATCGGCGTTCTTATCTCATGACTCATTGTTGCTAGGAAACGAGACTTTGCTTCACTTGCTTGCTCTGCTTTTATGCGAGCTTGTTCAAGCTCTGCAGAAAAGTTGATACTTTTAGTGATATCATTCTGGTAGATGAGAGTGTATTTCCCTGAATCTGTGGTGATGTTTTTCACTAACACGTTGAACCAGTGCAGGATATCTTCACTGACATACTGGCACGTTGTTAGTGCTTGATATTGTTCTTTGTCTTTTGCCTCTTCTAACATGGACAGTAATTCGCTATTGTCTGTCATTGGAAGCTGGGTAATAAATGCTATAACGTCAGAGCCTTTGTTGAGAGAGCTTCCCATGAATTGGTATTCGTTGTGATCAGTTCTTTTGATGTGTTCGTTAAACTTATTCAGCATAGCTATATGCTGGTCTTCATCAATTAGCAGGATAAATGCTGGAAATGAATCAATGGCCTCTTGAAGCAGCTTTTCTGTCGACTTTTGGACTTTGAGTAAATGCTGCGCTGACATTCTTTCTACATCAGCTTCATGCATTTTTTCTAGGGCCTCTTTTCTCGCGGCGACGAGTTCCTTTTGTATTCTCTTTTGGCGATTGCTTTCATTAACTTGATTCGTTACATCTTTTACAACCCCGACAACAAACTGCGAATTTTCACTTGAGTAGTATTTTAAATTGAGAATGACATTTAGATATCTAGTTGAAGACTCGTCTCTTATTGTCAATTGAAGTTCACTAGATTGATCGTGAGTTAAGGAACGTAAGTTTGATTGCAACTTTTTCCTATTGTCACTATCGAGCAATTTTATAATTGGTTTTAAATTATGGTGCTCAAGTTCAGGAGATAAGTTAAATAAAGCTCTAAACCCTTCAGAGGTATGACCATAAAATTGGCCAGCCGATATTTCAAAACTGCCGATAGCGGCAAGCTTTTCAGATGAGTTCAATAAGGTTTGACGCTTTTGAATCGCGTCTTTTGCAGCTTGCCTGTCTAATTTGGCTTTTTGTTGGGCGCGATAGCTAACTGCTAAACCAAATAAGCAAAATGCACTTAATGACAACACCTGCCAGATAAACTTAATTTCTATAGTGTAGAAGAGATCTTGATTAAATGCGTCACGTGAATACGCATAAGTACCTACTTGAAGCTCCTGATCCCAGATTTTTGCACTTAGAAAATCGGCTTGATCAATATTATTAGTAAGCAGTAATTGGCTTAGTGGAGTGTGCGTGCCGCTAATTTTAATCGCTTCGACTTCCTGCTCAGTGTAGTAACCCGATGCGTTTTCTAGACGAGTATCAAGGCTGAGTTCTAGACTGCCAAGTAACACATCCAGTTGCGCTTCGTACCAATATAGTGTTTTCGTCAGCCCCTTATCGGACAGCCCAAGACCCGTCATAATCAATATACGATGACCATCATTACCCTTTATAATTTGTGTAACTATTCCTCCACGGTGCAAGCTTTCTTGATATTGAGAATAAAATGACGTGATCTGGCTTTTGTCTACATACTGAGTATTATTTAGATTATTAACGGCTAGTGTCTGTAACTGAGAAGGTATAACGAGACTTGCATCGGTGCTAATACTCGCATATCTAAGTTTTTCGATATGTGGCTTGTACCATAGCGTTTTAAGGTGGTTTATACGCTCCAATGATTGGTTATTTAGCTGCCTAAGTGTTTGCACTTCAGAGAGGTACAATAGCTGCTTTTGGCTTGCAAAATGTTCCACAAATAGCACGGCAAGTACTGACGAAAATATTACAATGAGCTGTGCAGTTTGTGTTCTAAGCGGTGCCGTTTTATATATTTTTAATTCGGTAAACGCTTTAATCAATAGGCAAATTAAAATGATATAAAGCAGTGCAATAGTTAAAGAGATAATGAGTGAGGTTTGAGCTCGCTCTTGTGACTTTTGCATGGATGCAGAAGCTGACTCTTTCATATATTTAAGTAGATTCAGACTGCCACTAGCGAGCAGGTTCAAATAGGCAGTACTGTTATCCCACCACACATAGTGTGGTAAGTTGGCTTCAGCTCCACGGCTAAAGCGGTTTAAGGCTGAGGTGACATAGTCATACTCTCTAGACGCCGTAGCAGCATTGTATAGCTGTACGGTATTTTGATTATCTTTGAGGCTGTCCATCAGTGTGACATGAGTGGCGTAGTATTGTAGCGCACTTCTCATTGCACTTAATCTAGTGGCCTCTTCATCTGCCGTTAGGTATCGGCTGATCTTCGCTCTGAGTCTGCCCCCTAACTCTATTGCTCTGATAAGTGTGTGAATATTCTGATATTGTGTTTTGTCATCATTGCTACCAAAATTATGGATGAAGGACTGCTCAGTTTGTATGGTTCGGACTGTATCGATTAAGTGATTTATCAAAATTGTGTAGCGAAGAAATAGTTGCTCGTGATTGATATTTGCTTGTCTATTGAGCTTTCTCAGTGTTTGTATATCGTCTTTTATGGTCAATTGAAACTGATCGAAGTTATTAATGCTCGTGAGTTTTTCAGCTGTGAGTCTTGTTATTTTTTCGTCTGTTTCCTGATAATATGCCAGTAGCCGCGCGTCGTGTTCTTCCTCGGACTTAAATCCCGTGGACATGCCGCGTTCACGTTGCAGACTAAAGATCACTTCAATTGCTTTATCTAGGGCGGAAAGGTTGTTGTAGTATAAAGTCAGACTCTGGTGAACCACACGATTTTTATTAAACTCGTTAATTTCGAGGTAAAAACCACTTAAGCAGACTAGGGAAAAAAAGGTTAGGGAGATTATTTTAAAATACTTGCTCACATTTGCCACCTGCGTTATCTCACAAAACAAACTATAGTAGAAATATAAACACTGTCTAATTAAGTAGATTATGAAAATCCCTGAGTTACCTGAAAACGAACATGCCAGATTACATGCGCTTAGGGAGCTTGCGATACTCGATACAAAACCAACACTTGAATTGGACCGAATTACTCAATTTACAGCCCATGTTTTTGATGCTCCAATTGCATTGGTGAGTCTTGTTGACAAGGACAGACAGTGGTTTAAATCCCGCTTTGGATTAGATGCTGAGCAAACGTCTCGCGACGTTTCATTTTGCGGCCATGCAATATTAGAAGACACGGTATTCGTAGTTTCCGATACGCTCGAAGATCCTCGCTTTATGGATAACCCTTTGGTGTTAAATGCCCCACATATTCGATTTTATGCTGGTGCGCCTATCATATTGTCCAGCGGCTTTCGTATTGGAACCGTGTGTGTTATCGACTTAGAGCCCCGAGAGTTGAGTGAAGCTGACTGTGAAATACTAAGGCAAATTGCAAACGACGTTGTGACTCAACTGGAGAAAATCTAATTGTACTTTTGCGTAAGTAAAAGCGATAAAGTTGCGCAAGTAAAAGCGATAAAGTTGCGCAAGTAAAAGCGATAAAGGCTAAAATTTTCCATAAAGTCGGCCGTTATAGTCGCAAATATTAGTGCATTTAGCTCGTGGAAACGTTACAATTGAGACTGTATATCATTGCCATTTAGGACAATGTTTAAACGATAACTAACCTGAGGTTTGGATAAGGAATGAGGTAACTCATTGCTTCTAAAGTAACATTAAATTACTTCTTTATCTAGCCAGAGAGTTTTGGTGATAACTAGGCGAATTTGCGCACTAATAGCTGGCTATTGGAAGTGAATTCAACGCAGTTAGCGCTAAAACTGGCTGCTAGAAAGGCATTAATTATCCTAAGCTCAGGTTAACTACGTATATTTCTAGATCTATTTCTGTATTTTTGAATCACGGCTTTTTCCTACACGGTATAAAAGATAAGATAAGGTGAGGTGCATTTAGTCAAATGGCTCCATCTTATGTTGTGGTTGTACGTAGCATCTTATATTTAATTAGGTACACGACTCATTTCATGACAGATATCACTACGCATCAAGCTTCTCGCCGGAGACTACTGATTGCGCTCGCAATCACTTGCTCTTTTATGATCATTCAAGTTATTGGTGCTTATTACGCTAATTCTCTCGCTGTGTTAGCTGATGCTGGACACTTGTTTGTGCACAATAGTTCTTTATTTATCGCGTTGATAGCGTCAAGTGTGGCAGTTTATCTTGCTAAAACATATAACGATGGTTACAAGCGTGCTGAATATACCGGTGGACTTATCAATGGCATTCTCTACCTTTCAATTGCGGTAATTATCTTGCTCGAAGGGAGTGAGCGATTGTCTCATCATGCGGGCGGTCATGACCTAGAGGTGAATAGCTATTTAATGTCTATGATTGCTGCAATTGGGTTTTTGTTTCATGGGGCCTCCGCTTGGGTGCTGTACAAAGGCCGTAAAGACAGTATTAACGTCTATGCTGTTTTCTTGCACTCATTTTTTGATTTACTGTCCACCATATCGACATTTATCGCAGGTGTGATTATACACCTCACAGGCTGGGAGGTGGTTGATATTCTCTCGAGCATGCTGATTTCTGTCTTTGTATTGTTCACAGGAATTAAGGTGATAATTGCTTGTCTTAAAGGACTTGCTACACCCCCAGAAGTTTTACCTACGGTTCAAGAGGTTGAGAGAACGATTGTGTCTACGGAGCATGTTGAAAGCGCCCATAATATTACGGTTAGCAAAATTGATGGGGCGGTTGTCGTTGGTGCACATGTGGTATTAAAGCATCACTGTACTATCGAATCTCATGATTCAGCGTGTCGCGTGGAAGTGGAAGAAGCGTTGAAAAAGTCCTTTAATGTGCTGAGTAGTGTGCTACAAATAGAGAGCCATGACTGCCCTCATCATTAGGGAAAATAAACCCAATGTGTGATATATTTTTTAGTTATTTGTTGCACTACCTTGGCAGGTTTTAAAATATTTTTTATTGTTATACATAGGCAGTATCAAAAACCGGTGGTGTAACATTTGAATCAAAAGCAAGCGCTCATCATAACTTTAGTCTTAGGTGTACTTGGCGGGCTGGCCAATCTGTTGCCAATTTGGTTTTTGGATAGTTCTGAATTCCTTTTTGGCCAGCTGTTTGTATTATTTATCCTGCTGCTATGCGGATGGCGCTATGCCATCATCGCTGTGATTATAGGTGCCGGTTTTATTTGGTATCGATGGGAGCATGCTTGGCCTTCTGTGGTTTTTTTCTTCGAAGTGTTGTGGCTTCACTTTGTCTGCGTCCGTTTCGCCAAGCCATTTTTTGTTCGGGGTATCGTTTATTGGATTTTGTTGGGGTTACCTGCATTATTTATTTTTGGCTATTTTGCCCTCGAACTGCCGTTACTCGTTATATTCACTGCACTGGCTAAGTACCTAATCAACGCTGGTATTTGCCTCGCTGTGGTCGACTTGCTGAGCTTTTTCTTTACTCGCAGCAAGTGGCAAGGGATGCCGCTCAATCAAATTCTGAATTCTACCGTCAACCTTGTTATCGTTTTAGTTGTATTAATGACAACCGTCGTGCTGACAAACAATTACTATAAAAGAATTGAAGCAGAGATAAAAACACAGCTTGAAGAAGCCTCCGGTTCTATAGTCGCTCAAATTGATGACTACCTTGATGCATACCGTCGCGCGATGGTGATATCCGCAACGGATGTATCCTTAGGGATTGATGCTGATTATGTTATTGAGCGGTTGCTAAAAACTCATGCTAATTTTAGAACCGCAATTGTTGCGGACAAAGATGCTAATGTTACCCACCTTTATCCGCAGCATTTTGCTGAGACGATGAAGGGAACAAACGCCAATGTGTCAGATAGAGACTATTTTATTAAAGCACCTGAACACCCTGAAGGATTTGTGTCGGGCATATTCCAAGGGCGTGGCTTTGATGAAGCGCCAATCGTGGCAATTTCAGCGCCAATCTTTATCGCTGAAGAGTTTAAAGGAATAGTGGAAGGGTCTTTAATATTTGGCTCATTTGAACGCTTTATTCCAAAAATTCTTGCTGAAGATGCTAATTTGATTGTGTTGGATAAACACAAAAGGGTTGTCTATAGCTCGTTAAAGACCGAATTTAAAACCCTAGATATGCCAAGTGATGTGGTGTTGCAAGTCCTATTTGATAAGGAATCCTCAACTTTTGAAGACTCGACTGAGCAGATTTTATTTAAACAAACTGCGGTATCTAAGCAATATGAATGGTCAGTTATCACTATGCTCGATCGTAAATATCTTAACCTAGTTGCTGCAGAAGCTTGGTCAGATGCATTGGGACTTGCGCTTGCGATTATTGTATTGAGTTCTATTTTTGTCCGTCAGCTCACTCGATTGTTGGTGCGTCCAATTGTGGCGCTCAGTCATGATATTCGTGCTTACGAACCTTCAACTTTAATCGAAAATTCGGCGAATGCAGATAGTAGCTTTTTAGAAATAATTGAGTTGCAGCAGCAGTTCAATCAGCTGGCTTTTAAGCTAACACTGAGTTTTACAAAACAAAACCAAGCTAGCCTAGAAAACGAAAGACTTAACCGTAAGCTTACCGACTTCAATCGTGAGTTAGAGCAACAAGTTGCTGAGAAAACGGAAGAGCTAACCAAAGCCGTAGAAGCCGCTAACGCTGCTAATCATTCCAAAAGCCGGTTCCTCGCCAATATGAGTCATGAAATTAGAACGCCGTTAAATGGAATTATCGGTATGTCGGATAGCTTGATCAGAGAGCAAAGTCTTAGCAATGAGATGGCAGACCAAATAACAATTATACGGCAGTCGGCAAAGAACCTGATGCTTATCCTCAATGATATTTTGGATTATTCTAAAATTGAGGCGGGGGCTTTGAAAATAGAACGCCGGGCAGTGAATTTACAAGAAATGCTCGACAGTCTGGTCAGCATTTTCAAAATTTCTAACGTCAGATATGGTGTTGAGTTTAAGTACGAGAAGGGGGCTGAACTCCCTACATACCTTGAGTTAGATGAACTACGCGTGTCACAAGTGGTAAATAATTTACTCAGCAATGCTGGAAAGTTTACCAACAAAGGCCACATAACACTTTCCGTCCATTATGAGAGTGGGATGTTAAAGTTTACTGTTGCTGACACTGGAATTGGCATTTCAAAAGCGCAACAGGAAACGTTGTTCCATGAGTTTACTCAGGCAGACCTTTCAACCACAAGAAAGTTTGGTGGTACCGGACTTGGCTTAGCTATTTCTAAAAAACTAGTCGAAGCGATGCATGGCGAGATAAGCATTCACAGTGAACTTGGGCTCGGTAGTAAATTCTATGTAGATATTCCAGCTTCAAAAGGGCAGGGGGTTAAGAGAGAGCAACAAGAAGTAGGGGCTCCTGATTTTAATGGCCTCGATGTTCTATTGGTAGAAGACAATAAAATTAACCAAGTGGTTGTTGGTAAGTTGCTAGAGAAAACGCACTGCTTGTTAGATAAAGTGGACGACGGAGTCGAAGCTTTAGTTGCGATGAAGGCGAAAAACTATGCCTTGGTTTTAATGGATTGCCAAATGCCGAATATGGACGGCTTTGCTTGTACCAAAGCAATCAGAAACGAGCCAAATATATACGGCAATCCACATATTATTGCGATAACAGCGAACGCCTACGAAGAAGATAAACAAAAATGTATCCAGGCAGGCATGGATGATTTTATTGCTAAACCCATTGATATTAACGAACTTTATCAAAAGCTTAGTGAATGGCAGCGCTCAGAACTGCCTGATAGTGAAACGCAGGATAAGGGCTAACGCTTAGGCTAGCCCACTCAACCCGCGATCAAGCTCGTGAGCGTTCATGCTGTTCGTAAAATGCGAGCAAATCGTCAATCGCCATAGGCTTTGCGAAGTGGTAGCCTTGCATATATTCACAGCCTACGTCTCTTAGATAATTAAGCTGAGATTCTGTCTCGACACCTTCTGCAATACACTTCATGTTTAAGCTTTGCGCCAATAAATAAATGGTTCTAATGATAGATTTATTCGCGGGTTTTGCGCTCATATTGCGTACAAACCCTTGGTCAATCTTTATAATATCAAGAGGGAACTCATTCAGATACGTGAGTGAAGAAAAGCCAGTGCCGAAGTCGTCGAGTAGCAATATAAAATCAGCCCGCTTCATTTCGTTGATAGTTGCTCGTGCCTTAACCATATCAGACATAAAAATTGACTCGGTGATTTCAAGTCTTAAGCAACGATTAGTAAGACCATGCGCTTTTAAAATCTCAGTGAACTGGTGTGCGATATCTGAGCGTAAAATATGTACCGCGCTTAAATTAAGAGATAAATAAAAGTCTGGTTCTTGTGTAAACAATGGACGCAATTCTATTAAGGCTCTGATAAGCGCTTGCTCAGTCAAGGTTTCGATCAAGCCGCTTTCTTCAGCGATTGGAATAAAATCGCATGGAGGAATTAGTATGTCATTATTGCGCCAACGCATGAGTAACTCAACGCCTGCAAGCTGCCCCGTTGTGGTATTGATGATAGGCTGATAGTGATTGAAAAACTCACCGTCTTTAACTGCCGTTTTCATTGCGGTTTCTAACCGAAGCTTTTTACTGATCTCTTCATTCATTGTCTCAGTAAAGAACTTGAATGCATTTCTTCCCGATTGCTTTGCATGGATCATGGCGATATCCGCGTTACGGATTAAGGATTCTGAGTCCGGTGCATCAAACGGGTAAACTGCAACGCCAATACTGGCAGATACACTCATGGTGATCCCATCAATTTCGATACGTTCGGGTATGTGCTTCACTAAGCGGGAGACTACCTCGCTCACATATTCGATGCTAGGGAAGGACTTAATTAGCACAAGAAACTCATCGCCACTCTGCCTTGCTAAGATACAATTATTGTTAATTTGCTCTTTGATCCGCTTAGTTATCGCGACCAGTAGTTTATCGCCAATATGATGTCCATAGGCATCATTAATTGGTTTAAATTTATCTAAGTCAATAAAGAGTAGGGCACAGCTTTGCTGTGTGTTGTTTGCGTTAAACAGCGCAAATTCAATGTGCTGTAGCATTAAGCTGCGATTCGGCAGCTCCGTCAAAGCGTCGAAATTGGCGAGATATCTAAGTTCATTCTCGGCTTTTTTCTGCTCAGTCAAATCGGTAACAACGACCACGAAGTATTGGAGATTCACATTGTCCTTGGAAACCGCGCTAATGCTTAGTTGAACTGGATGCACTTTATCCCAGCCGTCTGTAACTTGAACTTCCTGTCTTAGATATTGATTTGGTCCAAGAGATTTTAAATTTGCAATTAAACCGTGGAACTTCTTTTGCCCGATGGCATTAACAAAACGCTCAGTCGTTAAGTCGTTTAACGCTTCGTTTTCCTGCAGTTGAAATGCTCTACAGAAGCTACTATTGACCGAAATGGGCTGTAAGTTAGGGTCTAAGATCACAATCCAATCGTTCACTTGGCTGAAGGCCTCACCCAGCATATTTGCGCGCATCTGGTTCGCTTTTTGCGTGGTTACATTGGTATAAATACCGTGTAGTTCAGTGGCTTTGCCTTGTGCGTCAAACTCTGCGACTTGGCCAAAGTCGTGAAACCAGTGCCAATTATTGTCAGTGCAGCGCAGTCGATAAGATAGAGAAAGCTGCTCTTTGGTCGGGTTAGAAATAAATTTCTTCCAAGCACGCTCGACAACTTCTCTATCATCCGGATGAATGGCGTTATAGTGTTCTTGCAACGTCATAGTATCACTCTCAAAGCCAAGCGCTTCGGCGCGCTGCTGTGTGATTTGGCGTGCAACGACATCTGCTGACCAAACGCCGCTTTTGGTTGATTTCAACGCCAGCTTCGTTTGCCTTCCTGCATGCGTAACGGCTTTAAGTGCAGTTTCAAGCTGACGTTGTTTCTGTTTGTGCTTAATAACGACGAGCGATATTAGCGCGAATGCACTTAGACTGTATAAGATTAATGCAACAGGCGAGCGCCATGGAGAGTGAGCAACATGAAAGCGCAAGTTGAGTGCATTGCTCAGGTCATCACCGTCAAGCGAATGCGGTGCAACGATTAACTGATAATCACCAGGGAGTAATTGATTTAGAAATACTTTGTTTCGTTTTAAGCTTGAAAACGTAAGTGCACTTGGACCATGCAAAGAAGCTTGGTATTGAATATGATGATTGGCATTGAAGTCAAAATCAGAAAACAGTAGCTCAATGCCCATGTCATCAAACTTAAAATCAAATGCTTGCAATATTGCATCAGGTGCTAAGTAGGTTTGATCCCTGCTTAAAATATCCATTTGAGTGACCAGTAGTGGGCGGCGCTTAACCGCGCCATCTGAAAACTGTTCCGGATCGAAAGTGATAGAGCCGTTGACTGTACCGAACATCAGCTTGCCAGATTCAAGTGCTGCTGCTGCCCCTCCGTTAAACTCAAGCGTCGGCAGGCCTTGATTCGTTCCAAAGGTTTCCAATACTTTATTTATTGGATCAAATTTAAACATGCCGCGTTGACTGCTGGCCCAAATCATTCCATCTCTATCTAACTGGAGATTGTAGATAGCTTTACTCATCAAACCTTGTTCAGTCGTTAGCTTGTATTCTTCGGCGTAAGTATCTTTATTGATCCCGACTAGACCTTCGGTTGAGGTCGCCAACCATAGTGTTCCAGCTCTATCTACTACCCAACTATTAACGGCGGAGACCAAGTGCTTATCCGATTTGTTGTAAATTGTTGTTAGGGTATCTGTTGACTCATTATATTTGACCAAACTGATGTCCGTACTTATCCAATATTCATCGTTAGTCGTATCCAAAGGCGGTAGGATCAAAAAGCTCTGTGCCGCTGCCAGCTGCTTTGACAGTCCTTCTAATGCCCGCACTGTACTAGTGGCAGCATCATATTCATAAAACCCGTTGCTATTGATAAATGGAAACTTACTTTCTGAGTACTTAGCGATACCCCAGCTATATGGTTCAAGTTTGTCACCATTTTCAAGCGTAATTGGGTTTAGCTGTTTGGTGTCGGTGTTAAATAGTGCGGTCTCTTGAGTTGTTTGTATAAGAAATGTATTTTTGTCGAAATATGAAGAATTAAAAATAGAGAATACAGCATCTGCTCCGTACAGCGCTTTTGGGTCTCTATTTTGCAGGTAACTGGATTTCAATTGCTGGGTGCTCAAATCAAACTCATTAATGCCGTTATCCGTACCGAGGAGTACCGTGTTATTGTTGGTAGGGTGAATCGACCAGATATTGTTATTGGCAAACCTGTCTTGGGTGTTTATAAATGTTGTAAAGCGCAGCGAGCTTGAAGGCCATAAATATGCACCATCATTATACGTGCCCATCCATAGGTTATTGTTTCTATCTGCGTAAAGGTTAGTGATACTGGGGTTGGTGAGACGATATTGCCCCTCGGTTAAGGAAAGCACCTTTGAACTGGTTTTTTTTCTTCTATCAATAAGCAACAATCCATGTTCGGTAGCAATAAACTCGCCATAGGGAGTGATTTGATGTCCCCAAATATTTTTCTCAGGAACAAGCTCATAGCTTTTTGAAGCAACAAGTGTTTGATTACTGACTGGAATTACAAATAAGCCTTCTACAGTACCAACGAGTAACCCCAACGATGGGTCGCGTTTGAGTAATTTAACATCATGACTGAGTTCTGACTTTGAATCTGTGTAATTTATTTGCTCTACATTGCCGGTCGCAAGAGAATAGGTGAATAGACCTTCCGTTGTACCAATAATCACAAAATTACCGATAACGTTTATGGCGCGAATGTAGCTACTTGGTGCGAAGTGAGTGAGTAATTCTGACTTTAACGTATCGCGATCTAATGTGTAGAGGTCACTTTCAATGGAGAAGATGATATTTTCTCGATGAGCAATGGCTGTAGCGATGGGTTTTGGAGCTGCGTTGTTGTCTTGACGTTTACCGTCGTAGATTTGTTGAACTGTGTAGTCATCAACATTCAGTAAAAACGCACCGCTGATACCAGTAGAGATCAGTAACTCGTCATTCGAGATATTGAATAACCCAACTATTTCTTGCTCATCAAGACCCTGAGAGGCTGCAATACTAACGATTTGATTGCCGTCATAGCGGTTTAAGCCTTGAAGAGTACCGATCCAAATAAAGCCATGTTTATCTTGTGTGATGGCGGTGATTGCTGATTGACTTAACCCCTCCTCAACAGAGAAACGAGAAGTATATTGACCGAAGTTATGGGCGTGGCTAGGCGCGACTATGCAACACAAAGATAATAATATAAAAAAACACAATAGCGCTTGCTTCATTAAAAGACCTTTCTCTATCCAATCTCATTTAGTCCTTTAACAACATGTTACCAAATCAAACTAAGCTGATCCGCGCTAATAAAACTGTTAGCGGTGACGCGAAGTCTAGCGGAAATGCTAGATTGAAATCAACTTAAACCTTGGTTTTTATGCAATATATTTAACAATTTATACATGTTTAAGGTTTGTCATTTGTAGCAAACAAAACAATCTTCTTGGGTGAAAGTGCACCCAAACTCTCATGTTTAAAGTGAAACTCATCTGGTTAAGTTAAGCGTAGCAGTTTTACTGGATTTTTCTTAATTTTATAGAAATAAACGTCGGCTTGAGTACGACGTTTTACGAAGTGTGAATAACGAAGTCTTTGCTGCAGCTTACAAAGAAAAATAATTCGCATTTATAGCTAAGGTATGTGTTGATAATTGTTATCGTTTAGATTAAACTTGTTTTCAGTTAATGAGTTTGAGATTGGTTTTCATTTATGTACGTGTGCATTTGCCATGGTGTTACAGATAAAAAGATTGCAGAGACGATAGACGATGGTGCTCGTTCAATGCGTGATCTTAGCCAGACATTATCTGTTGGTAAGCAGTGTGGAAAGTGCTGTAACTGTGCGAAGAAAATTCTAAATGAAAAGCTGATTGCGATTGTTGATGTCACTGATCAGGTTGCGTAACAGTACATTATCACGCAACCTCAATTAAATACTTATAGTTGAGACTGTAAGTAGTTTTCTATTCCCATCACCTTAATTAGATGTTGCTGAGTTTCAAGCCAGTCAATTTGCTCTTCTTGCTCGTTTTGGATTTTATCTAACGCTTCACGGCTGATGTAATCTTGCTTTTCTTCACACAATTTAATTGCTGCTTGGAGGTCGACCAAAGACGCTTGCTCAAATGCCATATTGCAATCAATCATCTCAGCGCTGTTTTCACCAATTTTTAAACGACCTAAATCTTGTAAGTTAGGAAGGCCTTCCAAGAACAAAATTCGCTCGATAAGGCGGTCAGCGTTTTTCATTTTTTGTATTGAGACTTTATAATCCGCTTTGTCTAACTGGCTAAAACCGAAGTCTTTAAACATACGTGCGTGCAAAAAGTATTGGTTGATACCTACCAACTCATTGGCCAAAACTTTATTAAGCGCTACGATTACTTCTCTATCACCTTTCATTTGTCGAGTCCTTAATATTAAAGCTGAGATTGGATATAATTCGGAGCACCGATAAGATCAATCAGGCGAATTTGCTGCTCTAGCCAGTAAACATGATCTTCTTCTGTATCAAACAACAGCTTTTCAAGCGTTTCTCGAGATTGGTAATCTTGCTCTTCTTCACAGATTTTGATTGCTTCTTTAACGCATTCGACAACTTCAAGCTCTAGTTTTAGGTCGTTTTCCATCATGGACTTAACATCTTGGCCGATGAGTAGATCACGACGTTTTGTCATGTTAGGTACTCCTTCCAAGAAAAGAATGCGTTTGATCAACCAATCTGCATGCGTCGTTTCTTCTTCACGTTCGTGCTCAAGGCGTTGGTATAGTTTGCTCAAACCCCAATCTTCGTACATACGTGAATGGATGAAATATTGATCGATAGCTGCAAGCTCATTGGCTAATAGCTTATTGAATGCGTCGATGACTTTTTGTTTACCTTGCATGCTGTTACCTCAAACTGTGAATATGCGGCTAGTCTAACGGATTTATGTGATGTGTCAATGAAAAATCTTTATAAAACATAGTGTTATATATTGATTATAATTCGCATTTAAGTTGATGTTTTGGCCTAACAATGCAAATTATTGTTATTTCATTTTGAGTAGGATCAGTAATGACAGGAAAAAATAAGACTTAAAGCTTAGCGCTACTATTGACAGGACAAGTGCAGGTGGTAAATTGACATCGATCTTTTGTGTTAAAGAGAAGTGTAGATTTGAATAAGCTAATCCTGATTTTTGTGATGCTTCTACTTGCGGTGCAATCCGTAAGTGTATTTGCGTCTGAATCTAGCTTCCATCAAATCGAAGTGTCTCACCTCCAACATACTCACGACCATGCTGAAGATGTGCAAGCAGACTCCAGCGGACATCATACAAAAGATTGCCACCACTGTGGTCATTGCAGTGGGACGCATTTGAATTTAGTGATTTTAAAATCTTTACTCCCCTTTGAAATGCGACCAAATAGCGAAATTTATCCTCAATCAGATACCAAAGTGCGCGCTTTTGTAGAGCAAGCACATCGTCCACCGATCGCTTAAGTAGCGGTTATCATTGAAGGTGTGATCTCAATTTAACTTAACTAACCTGAGTTTAGGTTGATGAGTAAATTGATAAATCCAACTTAGCGCAAATTCGTGCTTGTGAGTAAACAACTAGGCCTGTTTTCCATGCTTATGTGTCCTGCTTTCAGTGGTACTGCCTACTCCGTTTATACCAATTGTATTAAGTCAATGAGCTACGTTAACACTAATTGGTATTACTCCTTCTTAGCTGATGGCGTTGATTACAGATAAATCACGTCTGCTTGAGAAGCGCATTCTTGTTTACGAATTGGCACTGTAAAAGCACTGCTTGGTGCAATTCGTTAAACAAGCTAACGGTTTTGAACGTCAACTTACGTTCTTGAGTAAAAGAGTATCGAATGACAAACTTTAAAATTTTCTCCATCTATTTCGCGGTGAACGCGCTTTTTAGCTCGCTGGCATATGCCGGCGACGGTCATGAAGAACATGAAGAGGAAGAAAATGCCATCGTACTAACGCAACAGCAGATGCGTTTTGCTGGAATTCAGACCAAAGAAATCAAGCTGGAAAGCCATGAGCGTTTTTATTTTGCGCCTGGGGAAGTAAAAGCCAATGGCTATACCAGCTATTTAGTATCGCCAAGAGCCGATTCAATCGTGTTAAAGCGACACACTACACTTGGTTCTATGGTTAATGTTAACGACCCACTTATCACCTTATTCTCAGAAGCAATGGCGCAGGCCCAAGCGCAGTACTTGGTGGCTTCAACAGAGTGGGATAGAGTGAAACGCTTGAGCAAAGAAACCATTAGTGAGCGCGAGCGTGTTCAGGCAAGTGCCGATTTTAGTTCGGCTTATTCAAAGTTGTTGGCACTTGGCGTAACAGAAAAAGAGATTAAAGAAATAGCCACTAAGCCCGCCAGTGAACTTGGCCAATATACGCTCGTTGCTGAGCGCGAGGGGGTGGTAACTCAAGATGCCTTTACTCAGGGCCAGCATGTTGCTTCTGGCACAACTTTAATGGCAATCACTGATGAAAGCGAGCTATGGGTGGAAGCCCGTTTACAACCGAACTCTCAACTTTCGTTAGCGGTTAACTCTAAAGCATTGATTGGCATAGAAGATCAGCAATATGCGGCTCGAGTTATCCAAGAAGCGCATACAATCGACCCCATTACTCGAACCAGACAGATCCGCCTATTGGTTGAAAATAGTGACGACAAGCTACACGCAGGGATGTTTGTTAACGTCAACTTTATCATACCGTCAAAAGAGCCAACCATTGCGTTACCTGCAGACGCGTTAAGTCGTGGGCCTGACGGCGATTGGGTGGTGTACATCGAAGAAGCACCCGGCGAGTTCCATCCCAAAGAAGTGACTTTAGGTGAAGACTTTGGCGCTCAGGTTGAAGTTATCGGTTTGGCTGTGGGTGAGCGCGTGGCCGTAACCGGGGCGTTCTTTATTGCCTCAGAGCAAGCCAAATCAGGCTTCGATCCGCATAACCATTAAGGGGAGCCTCATCATGTTTAATCGAATTATCGATTGGTCTGTAAACAATCGGCTTCTAATTATTCTTTTTTTACTCGTTATCACGGCAACTGCTAGCGTGACTATTCCAAAACTCAACTTAGATGCGTTTCCCGATGTAACGAATGTGCAGGTTGCGGTGAATACTGAGGCGCCGGGACTTGCAGCGGAAGAAGTTGAGCAGTTAATCACCTATCCCATTGAGGCTGTGATGTATGCCTTGCCTGATGTGCAGCAAGTGCGTTCAATTTCTAAAACTGGTCTATCTGGCGTTACGGTAGTATTTAAGGAAGGCACTGATATCTACTTTGCCAGACAGTTGGTATTTGAGCGCCTCCAAGCTGCAAAGGAGTTGATCCCAAGCGGTGTGGGTACGCCAGAAATGGGGCCAAATACATCAGGGCTTGGTCAAGTATTTCAATATATGCTGATGAGCGATCCGAACTCTGAATATGATGCAATGGCCTTACGTAGTCTCAATGACTGGGTGGTCAAGCTGTTAATAATGCCAATTGACGGGGTAACTGATGTATTGGCTTTTGGCGGCGATGTGCGCCAATATCAAGTCAATATTGACCCCAATAAACTCTTGGCTTATGCGCTTACTCAGCAAGATGTGGTGAGTGCCATTGAACGTAATAACCAAAATGTCGGCGGTTGGTATCTCGAGCGCGGTCAAGAGCAGTTGGTGATCCGCGGAACAGGCTGGTTTCAAAGTGGGGAGAAGGGGATCGAGGAGATTGCCAACGTGCCCGTCAAAACCATTGATGGCACGGTCGTGACTGTGGCTCAGGTTGCTACGGTATCGATTGGTGGAGAAATCCGCCAAGGCGCGGTGACGATGTCTAGAAAAAGCGGCTCGGGTGAAGTGGAACAGCTCGGTGAAGTCGTAACAGGCATAGTGCTAAAGCGGATGGGAGCAAACACCAAAGCAACCATTGATAGCATTAACAACCGCGTGGAACTTATTAACAAAGCACTACCTGAAGGGGTAAGGTTTGAGCCTTTTTACGATCAGTCTGATTTGATCAGCAAAGCAGTTCAAACCGTCGTTGAAGCCTTGGCACTGGCATTTATTTTTATTGTTGTTGTGCTTGCGCTGTTTTTAATGAATCTGAGAGCAACTTTTCTGGTGCTCATTTCAATTCCTATTTCAATTGCTATTGCACTTGTGGTCATGGCGTGGCTGGGTGTATCTGCCAACTTGATGTCGCTAGGCGGTATCGCTGTAGCGATAGGGATGTTAGTTGACGGCTCAGTCGTGATGGTAGAAAACATCTTTAAACACCTAACAAAGCAAAAGGAAAGTGATGACTTCTCAGTGGGACTTATTGTTGAGCTTGCAGGAAAGGAAGTGGCAAGACCAATCTTTTTTGCTGCCAGTATTATCTTAGTGGTATTCACTCCGTTATTTAGTTTTGAAGGGGTTGAAGCCAAACTATTTCAACCTATGGCAATCAGTATTATTTTGGCTGTTGTTGCAGCGATATTTGTTGCCCTTATCATCGTCCCAGCACTTGCGACCTACTTATTTAAACATGGCGTTAAAGCGCGAGAGAGCATCATTCTCGTCGCACTGGAAAAAGGCTACCGTTGGACGTTAAGTCGAGTGTTGCATAGGCAAAAGTTGTTGATGGCAATGGTCATTTTATTAATTGCGGCGGCTGGCTTTACGTTCACTAAAATTGGTACCGAGTTTGTCCCAGAACTTGAAGAAGGCACCATCAACCTAAGGGTAACGCTGGCACCTTCCGCCAGTCTTGAAACCGCGCTTAATGTTGCGCCTGAGCTGGAAAAAATGCTGCTCACTTTTCCTGAAGTAAACTACGCGCTGAGCAGAATTGGTCGAGCGGAGATAGGTGGCGATCCTGAACCGGTAAATAACATTGAAATCTATATTGGCCTTGCGCCAGTAGCACAGTGGCAAAGCGCAAACAATCGCTACGAATTACAAGCCTTGATGGAACAAAAGCTATCGACTTATCCTGGCTTACTGTTTAATTTTTCACAGCCTATTGCGACGCGTGTCGATGAATTACTCTCAGGCGTTAAGGCGCAGTTGGCGATTAAGTTATTTGGCCCAGACTTAGCTGTGCTTGCAAAAAAAGGCAAGGAAATTGAAGCGGCCGTAACGCAAGTTGAGGGGACGGAAGGCGTACAACTTGAGCAAATAGCAGGTGAGTCACAGCTGATCATCACCCCAAAACGTCAAGCGTTATCTCGCTACGGTTTGGCAGTTGGAGATGTTATGGCACTAGTACAAGATGGGATTGGTGGCAGTAAAGCAGGGCAGGTTATCAACGGTAACGAACGCTATGATATTTATGTCCGCTTGGCACCTCAATACCGTCAAAGCAAACAGACCATTGAAGAAATACGTTTACAATCGAGTTCAGGAGCGTGGACCCGGTTGGCTGATGTTGCGAATGTTGAATATCAATCTGGTCCACCGCAAGTAAGACGAGATGACGTTCAACGTCGAGTGGTGATCCAAGCTAATGTGCAAGGTCGGGATATGGGCAGTGTAGTAAGTGATATTCGCGCGGCTATTGATAGTAAAGTTGACTTACCAACAGGTTATGGTGTCGAAATAGGTGGTCAATTTGAAAACCAGCAACGAGCACAAAAACGCTTAGCAATCGTGGTGCCGCTATCTTTGGCGCTAATAGCACTCTTGCTTTACTTTGCATTTGGTTCAATGGCTCAGGCTGCGCTTATTTTAGTGAATGTGCCGCTTGCGGTCATTGGTGGGGTATTTTCTTTATATATCTCAGGACAATATCTATCGGTCCCAAGCTCGGTTGGGTTTATCACCTTATTCGGTGTCGCGGTACTCAATGGTGTGGTCATGGTTGAGAGCATAAACCAGCGATTGGCTGAGGGAGAATCGCTTCATTCAGGTGTCTTTGAGGGAGCAATTTCAAGGCTTAGGCCCGTGCTTATGACTGCGATCACCTCTGCACTGGGACTTATTCCCATGCTGTTATCGACAGGAGTGGGCGCTGAAATTCAAAGACCGCTTGCCAGTGTAATTGTTGGTGGATTACTAACGTCAACCTTGCTGACTTTGTTTGTATTGCCAGCACTTTATCCACTATTCTCAAAGCAAATTAAAAATTAGTAATGCCCGTGGGGGCCATTAAGAGTGGTCCCTTCTTCGGATCAATAAATAGGATTGAGTATGTCTCACGCACATCACCATCATGGAAACAAGCTCGGTTGGGCTGTATTTGTTAATATTCTACTGAGTGTCGCGCAGGTCGTTGGTGGCATTCTTTCTGGCAGTCTCTCTTTGGTTGCTGATGCGCTACATAATTTAAGTGACGCCGGTGCGCTTATTATCGCGTTAGTCGCGCAAAAAGTTGCAAGAAAGCCGGCCTCACTTGAACTCACTTATGGCTATCAACGTGCTGAAATAATTGGGGCATTAATTAATAGCGCGACACTCATCGTTGTTGGCGTTTATCTGCTGTTTGAGGCGATTTCTCGATTTCTAAGTCCAGAACCAATTGATGGCTGGATAGTGGTGTGGCTCGCGGCCTTGGCGTTAGTTATTGACGTTATCACAGCGCTTATTACCTATTCTGCAGGTGCAAAAACCAGCCTAAATATTCGTGCGGCATTTATTCATAATGTTTCTGATGCTGCGGCTTCCGTTGCGGTGATCGTGGCTGGAACATTAATCATCTTATATCAATGGTACGTGGTGGATCTTATCGCCACTGTATTGATCTCCGCATACGTAATTTACCATGGCGTTGAACTAAGTAAGAGTAGTATTAGAATCCTCATGCAGGCGACGCCAGATAATATGAAGATTCAAGAGGTTAAGGAATATCTTGAGACTCAAGAGAATGTTAAGACAGTAAGCCATATTCATGTTTGGCAGCTCAATGAGCATGAATATATTTTAGAGGCGCAAGTTGTCATTACATCCTTGAGCGACCAAAGCACGCTAGCACGATTAAAAGGTGGGTTACAGTCGCGGTTTGGATTGTCGCATACCACACTTGAATTAACCGAAGACTCTTTGATAACACATCAGTGTGTAGAAATTAAATAAATACAAATGAAAATAGTTTGCATTAATGTTTATGTGATCGTATAGTGCCCAAATAGCTCATACTGGTTTGCTTGCACAAGTAAGCTAGTTCGGTAATAGGGTAGAATATGAAAAATCGCATGGACCTTAGTGCAAATCGCTTAGCCAGCGGAGCTTGCGCGTTATCTTCAGTGCTGTCACCTTGGCAAGCTAAAATACTCTCAGGTAATCAAGCATATCAAGCGCAAATATTTCTGCGTGCCCGTGACGAATATCAGGTTGCATTGACACTCGCGACAGGTATTTTAGATGAGTTTTTATTATGTCAAAAAGACAATGTCGTGATGAGTGCCATAGCGCATAGTTTGCCAGCTGTCGTCGTATCCGCGCATAATCTAGCTGACACCTTTATTGCGCTTGATCAACCAAATAGAGCGTGCCAGCAACTTATCTCAATCCATCTGAAGATACATGCAACCTACCTTGAATATAACAACGAACTTGCCCCTATTGCCTTGCATCATTTGCATAAAACTCGGCAAGAGTTGATCCATTTTGCAAAACGTTATCCTCATTTACCTGAGCTTATTCATCAAATTAACGAAGCGATGCTGGTAACGCACCTGCATTCTCGCGTTTTACATTAACATTTGGAGGTCGAATGGCTTATACCTTACCTGAGTTACCGTACGCATATGATGCACTGGAACCACACATCGACGCGAAAACGATGGAGATCCATCATACTTTGCATCATCAGACATATATAAATAAAGCAAACGCCGCGTTAGAGGG
The DNA here is from genome assembly GCF_024124685.1 of Pseudoalteromonas sp. OANN1. NCBI lineage: Bacteria > Pseudomonadati > Pseudomonadota > Gammaproteobacteria > Alteromonadales > Pseudoalteromonadaceae > Pseudoalteromonas > Pseudoalteromonas sp. OANN1. The sequence continues at coordinate 51,714 of NZ_JAMXSE010000010.1, read as the reverse complement.
GACGGAGTTCGCGGGTAAAGACACTGAAACGTTGCTGAGAAATATTAAAACGTTACCTGAAAACTTACAAAAAGCAGTGCAAGAACATGTTGGCGGGCACAATAACCATAGTTTGTTCTGGCAAATTATGACTCCAAATTATGCGCCTCTATGTGACGGGCCGTTAAAACAGGCGATAGAAAGTGAGCTCGGTGGTTTTGATAGCTTTAAAACTGAATTTACAAACGCTGCTGTCAGTCGGTTTGGCAGTGGCTGGGCATGGTTAGTTGTCGATGAAAATGACAAGTTAGCGGTGACGAGTAGTCTCAACCAAGACAGTCCCTACATGGAGCAGCACACCCCAATATTGGGTTTAGATGTGTGGGAACATGCTTATTACCTCAAGTATCAGAATCGTCGACCAGAATACATCGCGGCTTTTTACAACGTCATTAATTGGTCTGAAGTCGAGCGCAGGTATAATCAAGCAATAAGTTAGTACTTTTCTTATTTCCTCAGTTAGTTAAGCCCCTAGCGGGCTTTTTTCATGAATACTCCAAACATGGTTGAGTACCAAAAATGGCTAGTTTGCTATAGTGATAGCTATTAGACTGAGTGAAAACGAAGTACGAGCGAAAGTCATGTATACACCAGAAGTTTGTTCTCAAGCTAGAAATAGTCGCGATGCTAGATTTGATGGGTTGTTTTTTGTTGCGGTCAAGAGCACCGGCATTTATTGTCGGCCAATATGCCCTGCACCTGCTGCAAAAGAAAAAAATGTAGAGTATTTTCAATTTGCCCACAATGCTGCGCAAGCTGGCTTTAGACCTTGTATTCGCTGTCGCCCCGATAGTGCACCGGGTAGTTATGCATGGCTTGGCACGGAAACAACCGCAGTCAGAGCCAAAAAGTTAATCGATGAGGGGGCCTTAATACGCCATTCGACAGAAGACTTAGCCGATAGGTTAGGCATTTCGGTCCGTTATTTAAATAAAGTATTCAATCAATACTTTGGCACCAGCCCCAAACAATATGCACTTTATAAGCAATGTGACTTAGCTAAGCAGCTGTTACAGCAAAGTGACCTTCCTGTTACGCAAGTCGCGTTTGCCGCCGGGTTTAACTCATTGCGACGCTTTAATGATGCATTCCAAAAGCTGTATCAGTTATCACCAAGTCAACTCAGAAAAGACGCAGGTAGTGGCTCTACCATTGCGATTTACTTATCCTATCGACCACCATACAACTGGGACAAAATGCAGCAGTTTTTAGCGATGAGAATTGTGCCAGGTATCGAGTGGTTAACAGAAAACAGTTATGGGCGAACCGTCATGATACAAGGTGAAACAGGGCGTTTCACCGCGACAATCGAGCCTGAAAAACATCGCTTTAAAGTGGCTATCGCGCTCAGCGATTTATCCTTGTTAGTTCAGATGATTGCACAGATCAGGCGTGTGTTAGATTTAGATGCGGACACCTGTTTTATTGAGTCTCACCTTCATGAAGCCGCGCCTGATTTGCCGCTACAAGAGGGACTCAGATTACCCGGGATCTGGAGTGAGTTTGAAGCGGGCATGAGAGCTATTTTGGGTCAACAAATCAGTGTTCAAGCGGCGAGAAACTTACTTGCTTTATTGGTCGAAACGCTCGGTGAGGTGGCTGAAGATGGCATGCGTTATTTCCCTGAGCCTAAGGCTGCATGTGATAGTGATCTTGCCTTTTTCAAAATGCCTGAGCGACGAAAGGCGGCTATTAAAGCTTTTGCTGAGCAATACGTTGGTTCGGAGCATGTTGAACTTGATGACTGGTTAAATATTAAAGGGATAGGCCCTTGGACTGTCGATTATGCAAAAATGCGCGGATTGAGTCACCCAGACATTTATTTGGGTGGTGATTTGGGGGTCAAAAAGGCAATGGAAAAATCCTTAAAAACAATAGATATCGAAAAGTGTGCTCCTTTTCGTTCTTATTTAACTTTTCAACTATGGCAACAATTATGATTGAAACTACATTAACCTCGCCCACTGGAGAGTGGATAATACAAGCGTCTTCTGATGGTTTACGATATGTCGGTTTTTTTCCAAAAACGCGCTATGAGCAAGGGGAAAATCGGCATACAGAAATGGCAAAAAAACAGTTAACAGAATACTTTGCTGGCAAACGCCAACGCTTTGATGTGGTACTTGATGTGGATGGTACGCACTTTCAAAAGCAAGTCTGGCAGGTGTTGGCACAAGTACCATTTGGTGAAACGCATAGCTATGGTTGGATAGCTGAGCGCTTAGGTAACAAAAATGCTGTCCGTGCTGTTGGCGCTGCTAACGGCAAAAATCCAATTAGTATCATCGTGCCTTGTCATCGCATTATTGGTGCAAATGGCAAACTAACAGGATATGCTGGCGGACTTGAAGCGAAAGAGTGGTTGTTACAACATGAGGGAGTGAGCTTCAAAAAATAGAGTATACTAGTGGTTAATCGTTGTTATTTCGATTGACTATATGTTTGGAGTGAATGTTGAGACTGCTATTTATTGTTTTTTGCGTTTTTACTTCGTGGGCCTGTATGGCAACAGAGGTTCGCTTTTGTTATGAAGATAAACATGCTCCACCCTTTATCCATGGTGCAGGACAAACTGTGCCATCGGCAAATCCAGGCGTCACGATCCAGATAGTACAACAGCTTGACGAGCACGTAAAAGAGGTGAGCTTCACTTACACTCGAAAGCCATGGAGCCGTTGCTTGCATGAGCTGGAAAATGGCAAAGTTGATGCTGTAGTGGCGAGCCACCGAGCGTCTAGAGAAGCGCAAATGGCGTATCCAAAGAATCCCGATGGCACGATTGCTCAACAATATGCAATTAATCGGATCAGCACTTGTTTACTCAAAAGCAAAACGAATAAAGCAACATTAAACCTGAGCAAAGAAATAGAACTCGCTGTCCCTCGTGGCTATGCTATTCGAGAAAGTATGCCGAAGCACTTTTCTATATTCGAAACCGACTCGTTGGAGCATGCTATTGCCCTGGTTGAAAATGAATTACTTGATGCGACCATAGGTCTTTGCCAAATCGGTAATATGCCAATCACATTATCACCCCCCTTTAACCACTTAGAAGCGGTTTTTCCACCGTTAGAAACGTCGTTTGGTTTTATGGCATTTTCTGAGCAGTTTTATCAGCAGCACCCTGAGTTAAGCTGGAAAGTGTGGCGTGCAAGTCAGCTTATTAACCTCGACACCTTATATAGTGAGTATTTACGTTCACAAACCACCCAAATGGATAAGCAATAGATCTTTTAATCGTTAGTCAGTAAACTAGCGCGAATTTTTATTTCGAAATATCTATTATGGCTCAGCTTTATTTTTACTATTCGGCAATGAATGCCGGTAAATCTACGACTTTATTGCAGTCGGCATTTAACTACCGAGAGCGAGGCATGCGCCCGTTTATTATCACAGCTGCAATTGATAACCGTGCTGGTGTGGGCAAAGTAGCGTCGCGTATCGGTTTAGAGGCTGAGGCGCAAGTTTTTGAAAGCCAAACAGATGTGAAAGCACTACTGATGTCTGCTCATACCGAGAATAAAATTGACTGTGTATTGGTAGATGAGTGCCAGTTTCTAACAAAAGCTCAAGTCGCAGAGCTGACGGATATCGTCGATGAACTGCGGATCCCGGTATTATGCTATGGTCTTAGGACGGACTTTCGTGGTGAGCTGTTTGAAGGCTCGCAATATTTGCTGGCGTGGGCAGATAAATTGATTGAGCTAAAAACCATCTGTCACTGCGGTCGCAAAGCAAACCGAGTGCTTCGCACCGATGAGCACGGTAAAGCTATTGCGGATGGCGATCAAGTTGTGATTGGTGGTAACGATAGGTATGTTTCTCTTTGTAGAAAACACTATAAGGATGCCCTAAGCGCATAAGTATATTCAAACCTGATGTGCTGTGAAGAGTGGCTTCTTTACAGTACAGATCCCGTTCTATAGTCACTCAGTATTTCTTCCTACCATAGTGCTAAATATATACCATTTTCTGGTTCGAATAATTTGGTAAACCTGCGGATTTGTACCATCCTTAAGAAATAGGAGTAAGGATGTCATTTTAATGAGTCAGCAGCAGCCATTATCTTTCTTAAACGTTTCAGAGCCTGATGAACAAAGCCTAGACGAGTGTGCATCTCCTTGGGTCGTGTTGATCGTCGATGATGAACCTGAAGTGCATGATGTGACTAAACTTGTGTTAACGGCTTACAGGTTTGAATTAAAACCGCTCGAGTTACTTCATGCCTATAGCAAAAAAGAAGCGATTGATATTTTAAGCAATCGAGATGATGTTGCATTGATTTTACTCGATGTCATTATGGAAAGTGAAGAAGCGGGTTTAGAATGTGCGCAATACATACGTGAAGAACTTGGCTATCATAACGTGAGAATAGTACTACGAACCGGTCAGCCCGGCAGTGTGCCGGAACATGAAGTCATGCTGCGTTATGATATCAATGACTATAAAAATAAAACTGACCTCACCAAATCTCGTCTATTCACTATGTTAACCAGCTCGCTGCGCTCTTATCGAGATTTAAATCGACTTGAGTTGTTGACCGATGAACTAACCAAACTTAACGAAGGATTGGAAGAAAAGGTCAAGCAGCGCACCCATGAACTTGAGTCGTCAAATGATGCCTTAAGAGAGGCATATAACCGTATTGCTGAGCAGCAGCAAGCGTTGATCCAATCAGAAAAGCTCGCTTCAGTAGGACAGTTTGCTGCGGGTGTAGCCCATGAAATAAATAATCCGCTTGCGTACTTAAAAAGTAACTTAGAGTTTGTACAAAGTTCGTTGGTTAAGTTGTATCGAGCTTGGCAATTTTTGGCAAATAATTCACAACTCTCGCCTGAATGTGCAAAATCACTGAGTGAATTGGAGAAAGAGTATCAACTAAACTGGGCTTTGAGTGAAAGTGATGATGTGATGGCTGAAATGCACTCGGGACTCGACAGAATTCAACTGATTGTTAAAGAACTGAGTGTGTTTTTTGAGAGTAATCAAACTCAGTTTCAGCAAGTAGAATTCTATTCTCAAATTATGGATTCTGTGATGATTAATTTGGAGTTGGATGGTACAAACTTAAGCCTAATTGAATTTGAAAAAGGAGAGCGGTTTGAGTTGCACTGTGCCCCAGCACTCCTAGAACACAGTATTTACTGCCTCATAAAGAACGCTTTAGAAAGTACGGGTAGAATGCGAAAGGCCATTAAAATAAACACGAAAGTTGAGGATCAAACACTCTCTATCGATATCTTCGATTGTGGTGAGGGGATTGCGGATAAGCTGGTACATCGAGTATTTGATCCGTTTTATACCACTAAAGCCTCAGAAAAGCATGTGGGACTTGGGTTAACTATCGCATCTAATATCATCAAATCTCACGGTGGTGAACTGATCATAAAATCTACTATCGGTAAAGGCACCAGAGCGACTATAAATTTGCCACTAATTTGATTCAACTCTGGTTAATGCACTCTCCAATTATTAAATCTGAACTTAAAGAAATCAGTTAGTTTGCTATCTATCCAATCCTCAAGTTATCTCTTCAGTCGATATATTAAGATGCAGAAATGTGGCGACTGACACCTATAGCGCTATAACTTTAGGTGAAGAAGTGTCCGCTGCGGACACTTTTTCCGTCCGCGGACATATTTTATCCACTTCTTAAATAAAATAAATCAATAAAATCAACGCTTTAAATTTTGGCACAAAGTTCGCCTCTTTTACTGCATACAAACTAATAAAGAAGATACGTTATGTGGTTAAGTACTGCTTTTTTAATTTCACCCTTGATGATGTTGGCTGTAGCAACGGTTGTGGCGGTATTTGACTCGTTAATTCGAGGAGAATCATTATGATTAAAGACACAAGCGGACAAGACGAAGTGCTCCAAACTGGTAAATCTAAAAAGAAGCTTGGTCTTGTAATAGCGGGTGTTGTCATTATTGCAGCGCTTAGCGCACAAGTCGTGTTTGGTGGACCCAAGGCTAGTAGCTCCGTGGCCAAAGATAGAGTACAAATTGCAGCCGTGACTTTCGGTGAGTTTACCCGCGATATTGCCGCCACAGGTTTTGTCGTTGCTGCAAATGCACCACAAATTTACAGTCCGGAGCAGGGTTACGTCTCTTTACGGGTTAAAGCGGGTGATAGCGTGACTCAAGGTGAAGTACTAGCCACGGTCAAAAGCCCAACCTTAACTAACCGGCTCCAACAAGAAGAAGCTGAGCTGCAAAGACTGAGTGGTGAGCTTGAAGGGAAAAAGTTAGATGTTAGACGTCAAAACTTGGCGTTAAATCGCTCCTTAGATCTCGCTCGTGTCGAACTATTAGCGGCAGATAGAGAAGACCGACGTGCTCAGTTGTCTATCCAAAAAAATCTCATCAGCCAAATTGATTTAGAAGAAGCGCAAGACGACCTAGCGCGGGCAAAATTAAACTTCAATCATGCAGAGCAAGAAGTTGCGCTAGGCAAAGATACCTTGGCATTTGAGCTTAAATCTGTTGAGAATCAGCTTGAGCGGCAACGTTTAATTGTTGAAGAATTAAAACGTCAAGTTGCAAGTTTAGATGTGATTGCGCCGGTTTCAGGCATAGTCGGTAATTTATTAGTCGATCAAAATGCGCTAGTTAATGCCAATCAGGGGTTGATGAAACTCGTTGACTTAAGTGCTTATGAAGCAGAGCTGCAGGTTCCTGAAAGTTATGCGGCAGAGCTTGGGCTCGGGATGGCTGTTGAGCTTAGGATTGGCAACCAAAATATTTCTGGCGTGTTATCTGCGATTTCCCCAGAAGTTAATAACCGTGAAGTCACCACTCGAGTGCGCTTTTCGGACGAAAACATTGATGGCATTAGACAAAACCAGCGTTTGTCTGCTCGGATTTTACTAGAGCACAAAGAAAACACCTTAATGGTTAAACGTGGTGCTTTCATGAGTGAAGGTGGGCACATTGCTTACAAGCTAAGTGGTGATATCGCTGAGCGAATTGAGATCACCACTGGTACCTCAAGCATCAGTGAAGTTGAAGTGCTTAACGGCTTAAAGCAAGGCGATCAAATCATCATCAGTAGTTACGACGCATTCGAACGTGCGCCCAGCATCTTATTAAGATAAGAAGGAAAATAATAATGTTAGTTATGAATAATATCGGCAAAGTATACCAAACTGATATGGTGCAAACACACGCACTCAGAGATTTTAACCTGCAAGTAAATGAAGGAGAGTTTATCGCGGTAACGGGCCCTTCTGGCTCAGGTAAAACAACTTTCTTAAATATTGCTGGGATGCTAGAGGGGTACTCTAGTGGCCAATATATGCTAGATGGAATTGATGTTGGTAAGCTGAACGACAATCAAAGAGCTGATCTGCGAAACCAAAAAATCGGTTTTATTTTTCAAGGCTTTAACCTTATCCCTGATTTAAACTTGTACGAAAATGTTGAAGTGCCACTACGCTATCGTGGTATCAAGGCGGCTGAGCGCAAGCGCAGAATTGAAAACTGCCTCGAGCAAGTTGGCCTTGCTGGCCGCGCAAAACATTTGCCACAACAGTTGTCCGGTGGTCAGCAACAGCGTGTAGCTATCGCAAGAGCACTTGCTGGTGAGCCTCGCTTTTTACTCGCCGATGAGCCAACGGGGAATCTAGATAGTTTAATGGCGCGTCAGGTGATGGAATTACTAGAACAAATTAACCGTGACGGCGCAACGATAGTAATGGTTACCCACGACCCGGAACTCGCAAGGCGCACACCAAGAAACATCCAAATTGTAGACGGACAGGTTGCGGATTTTACTTTGTATCAAGGTAAAGGTGCGGCTTCACAAGCGTTGAAATCTCAGGTAGGAGCGTAAGTTATGTTTGTCCATTACCTTGATTTGGCATGGCGTAGCCTCAAAGCCACGCCACTTGCAACTAGCCTAATGGCGCTGGCCATTGCTATTGGTATTGGCGTCACTATGGTGAGTTTGTCTGTGTATCACATGATGTCTGCCGATCCAATTCCAAGTAAAAGCAGCAAACTCTATGCTGTACAACTACAAGTGATGGACGAGGGAGAAACCTATCATTCAGCGGATGATATACCCTTTCAGCTGACATTTTTAGATGCGAAAAACCTCTATCAAACGCTAAATATCGACAAAAAAGTAGCGATGTTTAAATCCGGTTTTGCGGTTCATGTAAACAACCCCGAAGTGAGCCCCATGCTGCAAACGACACGGCTAATAACCCGAGAGTTTTTTGCCATGTTTGAGTTGAATTTTTTGTATGGTGGAGTGTGGAGCCAAAGCCAAGCAAACAATGCTGCACCTGTGGTTGTTATTGACGAAACTATCGCACAAAAGCTATTTGGCCGCAGTGATGTGGTGGGAGAAAGTATTTATTTAGCGCAGCGAAGATATCAAGTCGTAGGGGTAACTAAGGAGTGGCAGCCAAACGTTAAAATGTATGACTTAAACAATGGCGCGTTTGCTGATGCAGAGCGTATCTTCATTCCCTTCAGTCATGCGGCAGCTTATGAGATTGATACTTGGGGAAATACAAATGGTTGGAAGCGCGAAGAGATTAACAACTTCACGGACAAAATGAATTCAGAAATGCTTTGGACTCAGTTTTGGGTTGAATTAGAGAATGAAAAAGAACAACAAGCGTTAGCAACACAACTAGATAACTACATCCAAACCCAACAAGATTTGGGAAGATTTAACCGTAAAACACGAGAATTTTCACTTCGAAATGTCACTGAGTGGCTTGAGTACAATAATGTAGTCAGTGAAGATAACAAAGTCATGATTGGTTTAAGTTTTATGTTCCTTGCTGTTTGCTTAGCCAATATTCTTGGATTGTTACTGGCGAAATTTCTTAAACGTGCCCCTGATGTTGGCGTAAGAAGAGCACTTGGCGCAAGTAAAACGCAGGTGTTTTACCAACACTTGGTTGAAGTGGCGTTGCTTGGTTTTATGGGGGGAGTAATAGGGATAGTTTTTGCTCAGCTTGGCTTATGGGGGATCCGTAAAACTAGCCATGTCTACGAAAGTCTTGCAACGATGGATGTCTCTATGCTGTTAGCAGCGCCGAGCATCGCTATTGTGACTTGTATTCTTGCTGGGCTTTACCCAGCTTGGATAGTGTGTAAAACATCACCTGCTACTTATTTAAAAGTGCAATAAGGCAATAAGGAGAGTCCCATGTTGGAATTAAAACCTATTATCAATGCGTTATTGCGCTCTAAAGTCGGTGCCGTACTTGCGATCCTACAACTTGCCTTGACGTTGGCAATTGTCAGCAATTCACTGTCGATTATTAGTGAGCGCGTCACCTATCTCAATAAGCCAACTGGCTATCCAGAAGAGTCGATAATCACCTTCAGTGTCATGTCGTTTGACGACAAGATAGATGCAAACCAACAGCTTATCGTTGATGAGAGAATACTAAAAAGTATCCCTGGAGTTATAGAAGCCGTGGGAGTGAGCTCGGTTCCGCTTTCAGGAGGAGGTAGCAATTCAGGATTCAGCTTAACCCCTGAAGACGATGGTAAACATACAAACTCGGGGCATTTATACGCCAATGAACAAGTGATCCGTACCTTGGGCGTTAAATTGTTAGAAGGCCGTGATTTCACATCTGGTGATGTCTTGATCTCAAGTGAATACGCTAAGCAACCAGATGTTGTTATTGCCAGTAAGGCTTTTACGGACGAGATATTTGGTGAGGGTAAAGGATTGGGCGAAACGATTTATTATGGTGGTGGCCCGTTAAAAGTCGTGGGGATTGTTGAGCGTATGACTAATGCTTGGCCGCGTTTTAGAAATGCTGATCGCTTAATTATTTTTCCTATGGTGAATGCGAATGGATTTCAAGATTTCTTAGTTCGCACCGATCCGAGTTTGCGTGGCGAAGTAATGAAAAAAATAGAGTCGGCGCTGCTTCAAGAAAATCCTAGTCGTGTGATCACAGGCATTAAAGGGCTTGATGAGGTGAAAGGAAAGTACAATTCTAAAGACTTATTGATGCTAAGAATGTTGCTAGTGCTCATCACCGCATTAGTCGTCGTGACGGCGCTGGGAATATTTGGTCTTACTCAGTTTAATATCAGCAAACGTACTAAACAGATAGGTACTCGCAGAGCTTTGGGGGCGCGCAAGTCTGCAATTGTTCGTTACTTTGTGGTAGAAAACCTCATTGTTTGTGCAATTGGCTTAGTACTTGGCACTGTGGCTACGGTTTTCCTAGGACAAAAGCTAATGTCTTTGTATTCAGTGCCACCGCTAGAAGTAAGCTATATTTTGATAACGGCGCTTGGGCTTATCGTGCTCTGTATCGCGTCAGTTATTTTTCCTGCTAAGAAGGCTGCGAACATTTCACCGAGTATCGCGACAAGAAGTGTATAACCTTTATACCAACTAGGTTGTGTAAGCAGCCTGGTCGGTATTACTTAACTTGCCTTGTATTAGTTGTGCTAGTATAGGTAACACGTAATAACAAGAATAAAATCATATGGATAAAATCTTAATTGTGGATGATAATCCTGCAGTGCTTGATGCACTGTCATTGTTACTAGAGCTGCATGATTATCAAGTGGTTACCGCGTGCTCACCGTTAGAAGCAATTAAAGTGGTGTCGTTTCAGCAAATTGCACTAGTTATCCAAGATATGAACTTTAGTGCAGACACCACCTCAGGAGAGGAGGGGGCTGCGCTATTTCACCAATTGAAAGCATTAAATGCAACACTGCCTATTATCTTATTAACGGCTTGGACTGAGCTCACCACTGCGGTTGAGCTGGTAAAAGCAGGAGCGGCAGACTATTTAGCTAAGCCGTGGGACGATCAAAAGTTACTCACCACAATTGCAAATCTCGTTGCGCTTGGTGAGGCACATAAGCAAGTTGCAAACTTTGAACGTGCTGAACAAGAACGCCAACAGTTTAATCAAGGTGCGGATTTATGCGGGTTTGTGTATAAATCGGTGGCCATGCAGCGAGTCATAGATATGGCGCTGCAAATCGCTAAATCTGATGTGTCAGTGTTAATAACCGGTCCAAATGGTAGCGGTAAAGAAAAAATTGCGGAGATCATTCAAGCGAACTCACCACTAAAAAACCAACCGTTTGTCAAAGTGAATGCAGGCGCGCTCCCAAGTGACTTAATCGAAGCTGAGCTTTTTGGTGCTGAGAGCGGTGCTTATACCGGTGCGAATAAGCAGCGTATTGGTCGCTTTGAAGCTGCTGATAAAGGCACGTTATTTTTGGATGAGATTGGTAATTTACCTCTCCCAGGACAAACAAAATTACTACGTGTTTTGCAAAGTGGCGAGTTTGAGAGGCTAGGATCAGTCGAGACAAAAAAAGTATCGGTTCGTGTCATCTCAGCAACGAACGCGGATCTGCTAGCGGATATTCGAGGGGGGAAATTCCGTGAGGATCTATATTATCGCTTAAATGTCATCGAGCTAAACTTACCCGCGTTGTCACAGCGGGTGGATGATATTTTACCTTTGGTCGCGCATTTTTTACCTGCAAGAGGACTTACTTCGGATGCCCAGCAAGCATTATGTGAACACCCTTGGCCTGGAAACGTACGGGAGCTTGAAAATGCCTGTAAACGTGCGGCGGTATTGAATCCTGATGGCGAGCTCAGTGCCAAAGATTTTGGTCTTGATGTGCAGGCAAATACAGCACAAGTTAGCGTAACGCAAACCATACGAGAACCCAGTAAAGAAGAATTGGAGCAGGCGCTCAAGACTCACCTTGGTGTGATTGCGAAAGTGGCGCGACATTTTAACATGAGTAGACAAGCGCTTTATCGTCGCTTGCAAAAGTTTGGCATTGAATATTAAGGACAATAATGACGACCTCGCAGCAACATGCATTGATCATTGCCATCAGTATTATTATTGGCCTTATTCCTTTATGGTTCTTACTCGATGACCACAGTGGCTTCATTGTAATAGTGCTGGGCTCCGTCAGTGTTGCACTACTGTTGTATAAACTATTAATGCGTGAAAGCAAAGCGGGGTGGGAGGCGTTAGAAGTCGGCTTGATGAACTTTAAGGATGGCGAATTTTCTACGTCCATTACCTATAACGCTAACAATGAGCTCGGTAGACTGTGTCAGTTATTCAATGAAACAGCAAAGCAGCTGAGAGATGAAAAACAATGGATTTATCAGCGTGAGCTGATGCTTGATAAAGTGCTAGAGTCGTCACCTCAGGTACTTGTCCTCGTCGACTCACAGGATGTGGTGGTATTTGCTAACAATAGTGCAAAAACGTTTTTTAACTGTGAGCATCGCCTTGAAGGTGAGCGTTTTAGTAAGTTGTTATCTGAAGTTCCCGATGAACTTCAGCAAGCTGCAAACAAACAACTTGATGGCTTGTTCTCAATACAAAACAGCAGTGGTGAGTCGCAAATGTGGCATCTCGCCAACGGTGAGTTATTACTCAACAACCACTTTCACAAATTATATATTTTTAAGCAATTCACTCGAGAGTTGAGCCGCCAAGAAGTGCAAGTTTGGAAGAAAGTGATCCGCATCATTAGCCATGAGTTAAACAACTCATTAGGGCCAATTTCATCTATGTTGCACAGCGGACAGATCTTGGCTGAACGCGTGGATGAACCTAGACTAAGCCGAGTCTTTGCGACGATAGAAGAGCGCATTGTGCACCTTAGCGAGTTTGTTCAGGGCTATGGTAAGTTCGCCAAACTTCCTTTGCCAAACACTGAATCTGTGGATCTGCAGGTTTTGTGTGAGCGGCTGCAAAGCCATTGGTCATTCCAATATCAGCTTAGTCAAACGCAATTACAGGCAGACACGACACAGTTAGAACAGTTACTTATTAATTTGATAAAGAATGCGACCGAGTCTGGCTCAGAGATAGAGGAAATCTGTGTTCAATCTGAGCAGCGCAGCGACGAGGTTTATATTTGGGTGCTTGATAGAGGTGAAGGCATGAGTGACACCGTGATGGCCAATGCCTTAATTCCATTTTACTCTACCAAAGCGTCGGGAACAGGGCTTGGTTTAGCGCTGTGCAGAGAAATTGTGGAAGCACACAACGGTAAGATCAGCCTCTATAATCGCGATGGTAAAGGCTTGTGCGTCGAAATTCGGTTACCGAACAAATTATCCTGAATTTACTCAGGATAATAAACTTAAGACTGAGCTCATCAATTATTTTGGTGGATCAATCGAATGGTTAATGCTGGTGTTAACCCTAAACCACCCTGCAATTGAATAGCGCTTTTCGTTGGCAACCAGTACTTCATGAGGAAATTCATCACTTAAAAAGGTAACTAGTGTGCCGTAACTTGGCAGCACCGTAGTGAGTATTTCGTCGTGATTATCGGGATTGTAAACCACTAGTTCGCCACCATTGTCTGACGCCCAAGACTGGTTTAAGTACAATACTGTGGTCAAAATTCGGTTGGTCTTTCCCTTAAAGGCGTCCATATGCTTTTTGTAAAACGCCCCAGGAGGATAAATGGCAAAGTGGCTTTCATAACTAAAGAGTCCCATAAACAGCCGTCTGTTCAAATAGGCCTTTAGCTCGCTCATGTAGTTGAGCCAAACAGATTCCAACTCATTGCTGGTGTCTAACCAGTGAATTTTATCTCTGCGAATTTTCTTATTTTGCTCGTGAGAGGCTAAACGACCAATTCCAGCTTGCTTAAAGTCGTCACTGCTGAGCTCTGCTATTCTCAATTCCAACTTGGATAAAATGTCGGGACTGACGAAATTTGGCAAAATACTAATGCCTGTGGTTTGTAAGTCCTGAGCTAATTTCTCGAACGGAAATTCTAAGTCTAAATCTAACAATAGCGGCGCCTCTGAAAAAGGTCTTTTTACCGCTTTGTTTGGTACCGATCCAGCGAGTTAATTTCACCTTGTCGATAAGCGAATTTTGTTAATGATGTTTTCACAGGCTACTTCGATTAAATCAAGCACATGTTCAAAGCCACGTTCACCGCCATAATATGGATCAGGCACTTCATGCTCACTCATGTCACCAAACGCTGAAAACAGCTGAACTTTATGCACTAAGTCGTTAGGACAAATGGAGAGTAGGTCGCGGTAATTAGCGTTGTCTGCACACAAAACTAAGTCGTAATCTTCAAAATCACTGCGTTTTACTTGCTGCGCTGATATGCCTGAAAAGTCATACCCTCTTGCGCTGCCTGCTGCGACACTTCGTGGATCTGGAGGGTTACCTTGATGATAGCCAATGGTGCCAGCGGAATCGATACGGGTTGTTAAGTCTGTTGCTGCGAGTTTATGCTTTAATACCGCCTCCATAGTTGGAGAGCGGCAGATATTACCCATGCAGACGACTAAGATACTAGAAATTGCGCTCATATTGTTGTCCTTCAAGTACGCTTTTATACCAATAGTATTCATTCTCCAAGTCTACCGATTTTTTAATTCAGAGCAAAATATAAGATTCCGGCTAATACCAATAGTATTCATTCACCCAGTCTAGCGATTTTTTTAGGGCAAAATATAAGGCGCCGCTAATACCAATCGTATTAGGACGCCAAATTTAACTCGTTAGTTTGGAAGATTTTCGTGAGGACCAAATACCTCATAGAATATTTGCTCGGCTTGTACACCGGCATTCATCAGTTGGGTTTTGATAAAGCGCATAAAGGCAACCGGACCGCATAGGTAGAACTCTCCGTCTGTGAGCGGCAAAGCATTTTTGATTGCGTTGATATCCATCAGTCCAGAATGCGTACCGTCGGCTTCTGACTCCAACCAAGTAACCACATTAAAATCTCGGATATTGCTACCAAGCTCATTGATTTCTTGATTGAAACCTAAGTCACTGTGAGTTTTATTCGCGTGTAAAAAGTGTGCTTCGACTTCAGGTGAATGTTGGCTATGAACACCAAGCATGCAAAGCATAGGGGTTATTCCAACCCCAGCGCTAATGTATACCTTTGGACTGGCTGTGTGTTGTCTGACAAAGTCTCCAGCTGGTGGAGTGAGCTTGAGGGTGTCGCCCGCCTTAAGTGTATGAAGATATTGCGATACTGCACCGTCGTGTTTAGTAGAGATCCTAAGGTACGAACCATTGGGGGCAACAGACAAAGAGTATTGGCGGATCTGCTGAAACCCTGCCACTTCTTTTGGTACAAAGACAGAAACAAATTGTCCAGCTTGGTAATGAGGTAGGGCCTTACCGTCGACAGGCTTGAGATAAAAGCTTTTAATATTTTCAGTATTACTTATCACCTTTTCAATTGTAAATTCACGAGTTCCTTGCCACCCACCTTGCTGCTCAAGCGCGGTTTGGTACAGGCCATGCTCTGCGGTGATAAATAAATCGGCTAAAAACTGGTAGGCACTAAGCCAAGCTTGCTCTATTTCGTCTGTGAATTGCTCGCTGAACTCGGCTTTGAGTGTTGCAATTAAATGCCGGCCAACAATAGCGTATTGCTCCGGTAAAATCCCAAGGCTAACGTGCTTATGGTTGATACGTAAAATGGCGTCACTGAGTACCTCTGGTTGATCAATGTAATTGGCATAGGCCGCTAATGCGGAAAATAGTGCCAATGGCTGTTTTCCCGAAGCCTGATGGGATTGGTTGAATACCCCTTTTAGCTCTGGGTGTTGATTGAACATCCGATGATAAAACTTGGCGGTGATCTCGGGACCAACCTGGGCCAATAGCGGTGCACTTTGTTTTACCAACTCAATCGTATTGTTTGTAAGCATTAATATCTCCAGTTTGAGAGTAGAGTTAACCTATTCGCCCATCGACGCGTTTTTGTATCAGCATGGGCGCGAAGGTAAAGGAAAAAAGCATAAAACCAAAAACCCAAGCTACGGCACTTAACTGCCATGCATTGTGCGGGTTTATAAAATGAATAAGGAAAGCGCGGATAAGACCTGAGACCGCGATACAGATAAATGCCAGTGTAGTTGTCGTACCTACCTGTAATAGTCGACCTGTGTGGCCCAAGGTAACGCGAGTCATCATGGCTAAAATCATTAATCCCATGCCATTAATTGCCACTAAGTGAAGGTGGCTACGTAAATGCTCTGGCGCAAAGGTATTGTTGTATGCGCTAATTATTAAACCCACTGCGATTGCACAATATGACAGGTACAGTGACCAAAGCAGCGGTACGTTAAATAATTTACCGTTAAACCAATAAATTGCTCTTATCGAGTGCAGTAGCCCAAGGAGCAGTAGTGCAGCACTTAAATAGTGAGTATTTTGTATCGTAAACTGCAGGATATAGGTGAAAACGCAGATGATGGCGAGGTAAAAGATCGCCCTGTCTAACCTTGGAGTATGTGGTTTTTGTGCTTGCTGCAATCCTCGGGCAATAAAAAACGGAATAACGCGGCCACCCACCACACCAATCAACAGCATGTAAGCAATAAGTGTTGCTTGGCTTGCAGCGCTTAGCAATGAGAAGTGCTGGTTGTGAAGTAAAATTAAAAATACGATGTTGCAGCCACACAACATGCTTACAGCAAAAATAAAAACACGATTGTTTTTGGATTTTGCATCAACAATTACGCTCGTTAAGTTGAATAGTATAATGAGCCAAAAACTTAGTTGTAGTAGCAAGGTGATGATGATTGATGGAGTTGCCACAAAAAAGCTCAGCCTAGCGGCACACCAAATAATACAGAGTGACAGCAGTTCGCCACCATGTAATGTCTGTCTTTGCGTCCAATTTTTTGCTGCGGTTAGCAAAAATCCGGCGACGACAGCACCGCCAAAGCCAAACAGCATCTCGTGGGCGTGCCAATAGGTCGCTGGGTAGCCATTACGCCAAACAACATTGCCATTGAGCAATAAAGCCCATACAGAAATGCTCACGACAGCGAATAACCCCGCGAGTAAAAATAGCGCTCTAAAGCCGAGCATTAACACGGGCCAAGTAGATGGTGTATACCAACACACGGCTTTTGGACTGGGCTCTTCTAGCTGGATTAAGCTCATTTATTTAACCTCCAAACCTAGGTGGTATAGACAAACAAGGCGGATGACGTAGGCAAGCTTAATCAAGGCGGCCAATACGATAGTACTAATATGTGCTGCAATTTGTGAGAAGAGGCTGAAGCTTTCAACGCTAAAAAAACTCACTTGCAGTGACAGCATAAACGCTGCGAGTGAAGTGAAAATGGCGATGTTGCTATATCTTAAAAGTTGGTATGCGCGGCTCATCGTTAACTCTGCGAATGTTGATATATAGACTGCACATTGCAGGTGTCACGCCAACTTTAAAATGCTATATAAATCATTGGATTAGTATCATCTTATTGATGTTTGAGTCAAATTGACCTATCTTAAATGGTGTTTATTTGAATAAATTGAGTCTTTTTGACATGAATTCGTTAGCGCTCTCCAAATTGCTTGAGCTTAGTATGTCGTTGTCACGACTTTCGTTGGCGCAAGAGGGTCGTGAGGTTAAGCAATACGCTAAGTCCTTGCTTTCAGCATTGAGTCAATCTGTTACCGCTGATGCCATCGCCATTCTCTATGGCGATCAGCATGCATTAACTATCCTAGCTTGCAATGGGTTGAGTGCGGACGCTGTTGGGCGGCAATTTTTGCTTACAGAGCAACCTAGATTGATGTCCATTTTCGAGTCTGACGAACTAGTTAGTTTTCCTGCCAATAGCGACTTACCGGACCCTTACGATGGTCTGTTGCTCGCCGAAGAAAGTCGCTTACCAGTACATGCCTGCATGGGATTTAAGGTCGCGCTGCAAAGTAGCACCTTATTGATGACGTTCGATTGTCTTAAACCTGATAGCTTTGAGCACTTGTCTGAGGTTTATATGAAAACCCTACAAGCAATTGTCTCAAGTAGTGCATTACGTATGTTTGAAGCTGAACGGCTCTATGAGCAAGCACGTGCATCTACCCTTACTCAATCCCAAAAGTCCGTTAAAAAGCAAATCTTGGTAGGAGAGAGTGCGGTGATGCACTCGCTTAAATCAGAAATTGAACTGGTTGCTGGTTCTGAATTTAATGTGCTTATTCAAGGTGATACAGGAACGGGTAAAGAGTTAGTAGCAAAACACGTACACTTTAACTCCCAACGAAATGACAAACCGTTCGTACAAATTAACTGTGCGGCACTTCCTGACTCGATAGCAGAAAGCGAACTCTTTGGTCACAAAAAAGGCGCGTTTACCGGGGCCGATAAAGACCGATTAGGCAAATTTGCAGCCGCGGACGGCGGCACGCTGTTTTTGGATGAAGTTGGCGAACTGAGTCTGACTTTACAGAGCAAACTATTACGTGTGTTGCAAAGCGGTGAGGTGCAAGCGGTAGGTGCTGACCACATTCATATTGTCGATGTTAGAGTGGTTGCTGCGACTAATCGTGATTTAAAAGAAGAGGTGAGGCGCGGAAAATTTAGGGCTGATCTTTATCATCGCTTGAGTGTGTATCCTTTATTTGTTCCTCCACTGATCGAAAGGCTAGATGACATCCCGCTGCTGGTTGGGTTCTTTTTAGAGCAGCTAAGAGGCACGCTCAACGCAAAACAAGTGGTGATGGATAGGCAAGCACTCAGCCTATTAATGCATTACGACTGGCCGGGCAATGTCAGAGAGCTTGAACATTGTGTCAGTCGTGCAGCGTTAAAAGCTAAGCATCAACAGTGGCAGGCTAATATCATTGAGATCCATGACATAGATATCGCGCCAAAACACAATCAACAAATTCAGCAGGCTGAGTGCCTTACCACGCAAGAGAAAACACCTCCTGTCGCTATGAAATTCGCCGTCGAGCTACTACAAAAAGACATGATCGTTAACGCGATGGAACGTCATGGGTTAAATTGGTCGGCAGCTGCGAGAGAGCTGGAAATGGATAGAGCAAATTTAGTTCGACTGGCAAAGCGTTTAGGGTTGGATGTTAAAAAGCAGATGAGTTAAGCAGCCGGAGCTGCTTTTATGAGTTTCAATAACTTAGCAAATTTTTTATTTTGAGTTTTGATTGAATACAAGCGGTTCAAAAAATGAAATCCTAAATGTAATGAAAATTGTTATTAATACTCTTATAAGTTGTTTATTTTAAAAGGGTATATTAAGAAAACTGTTATTTTTATTTAATCTTGCGAAGAATAAATATTGAACTAGGGTTATAGGGCGTCACTCGACATTATTAGGGGGCCCTATGCAGGGTAATAAGCAAGTCATAACAGCGCTAAACCAAGTGCTTACGCTAGAGTTAACATCGATAAACCAGTTTTTTCTACACGCAAGAATGTACAAAAATTGGGGGCTTGAAGAGCTAAACGAGAAAGCATATAAAAAATCTATCAAGGACATGAAGCAAGCTGATGACCTTATCGAGCGCATATTATTCCTTGAAGGGTTACCAAACCTCCAGCATTTAGAAAAGTTACGAATAGGTGAGCATACCGAAGAGATGATGGCGTGCGACTTGGCGTTTCAACTCGATCAGCTTCCGACTTTGCGCGATGCAATTGCGCTGTGTGAACACGAACAGGATTATGTTAGTCGAGAGCTACTAGAAGACATTCTTGAATATGAAGAGGGCTATGTGGATTGGCTCGAAACGCAGCACTTCTTAATCAAAAATACCGGCATTGAAAACTATCTGCAATCGCAGATTGAGGGGTAAGTTATGCAAGGCAATTCTACCGTTATCGACTTACTCAACAAGCAACTTACGCTTGAGCTTTCTTCTATGGATCAATATTTGGCTCATGCCAAAATGTATGAAGATTGGGGACTGGAAAAGCTACACCATAAGTTATCTCACGAATACGAAGAAGAGCTTGATCACGCTAAGCGGATCACGGAGCGCATTTTGTTTTTGGAAGGCACGCCAGATACTGCTTCTCGTGCGCCAATTCACGTCGGTGCTGACGTGAAAGAAATGCTAGAAAATGACTTGGCTGCGGAAATTCTGGTAAAAGATCATTTGAAAAAGGTGATAGCTGTGTGTGAGCAAGCGCAAGATTATGTTACCCGTGAAATGCTCGAAACCCTGTTAGATGACACCGAAATGGATCACATTTATTGGCTTGAACAGCATATCAATTTAATCAAACTAATTGGTTTACCAAACTACATTCAGAGCCAACTTGCTAATAGCCCTGAATGATCCCAACCACCGCGCCTACCTTTGGGTGCGGTTTCTTTGTGTGCCATGCGTTGTCTTGGTGATTTAAAACGAGCAAGGTATTCGCTATAAAATTAAGCAATCACAATGATTTGAACTAAAGTTTAGTTATGTGTTGAGTGATTAGTAGTACGATGAAAATATTATTACTGTTTTTCTGCCTCCTGAGCTCGGTTTGTCTCGCAGCAAACTCCAAGCAAGCGTTTCGTATTTATCATGACGCTGATTATTCCAATTTAAATGAGTCAGCCGAAGCGATAAAAATGGGGTTTTTAACCGCATTAGATGAAGTAGATAATCAAATCCAAGGTTATAAGATTGAATTGGTGGCCAAAGATCATCGTGGTAATAGTAATCGTAGCTTGCTTCACTTTAAGCAATTTTTAAAAGATCCCAATGCTTTGTTAGTACTTGGAGGCGTGCATTCTCCCCCCTATATCAAATTTCGTCAGTTTATCAACGAGAATAAGGCGCTGCTATTGGTTCCTTGGGCCGCTGGTGGACCAATTACAAGATACCCGAGTAAGGATAATTGGATTTATAGGCTTTCTGTGGATGACACCAAAGCGGGTAAAGTACTCATCAATTATGCAAAGCAACAAGGTTGTGTTGCACCTCATTTACTCCTTGAGGATACCGCATGGGGGCGATCCAATTACGACACACTGTTAGAAGAATATAAAAAATCCAAGCCTAACAACGCACTGCCAGTATCTTGGTTTAACTGGGCAACTAAGAAAAATGAGGCGCGGATCATTATCCATAATATTATTGAAAGTGAGCCACAATGTATCATTTTTGTTGGCAATGCGATTGAGGGAGCTGAGTTTGTAAAAGCCATGGCAAGTATTGACAAGGGGCAGCGCCTGCCCATTTTGAGTCATTGGGGAGTAACTGCGGGTAACTTTTTTGAAGTGGTTGGGGATAAGTTATCAGCAGACGTTTCATTGGCGGTCCTACAAAGCTGTTTTTCTTTTGAGAATAAACCATTAAGTGCGTTTTCGGCACGGGTATTTAATCGTGCAAAACAGCTTTTCCCGACCGAGTTTGCCAAGCATGGATTTGTTCAAGCAGCTCCCGGATTTATCCATGGCTATGACATTGCCAAGCTTCTTATTGCGGCAGCGGAGCAGATAAAACTGGCAGATTCAGTCGCGACCAACAGAGCCTTGTTAAAAAGCGCATTTGAGGATTTGCAATCGCCGGTCAACGGTCTAGTAAAGACGTATCAACGGCCTTTTAGTGTCTGGAGTGATAAAAATGATTCAGCCCATGAAGCGCTAACCGTGCAAGACTTGTGTATGGGACAGTACCAGTCTAATGGCAGTATTAAACTAGTTTATAGTTACCCGGGGTCGCATTGAAAACTAAATTCACCTTAACGAGTAATCGCGCTTTTTACACCTTTTTAGGGCTAACGGCTATCGTTTCACTTCTGCTCAGCGCACTTTTTGTTGGGCTGAGAGCAAACGTCATTGTCGAAGACTTAGTGAAAGAAACGAATGAAACCCAAGCTCAACTCGCAGTTAACAATTTAACTCAGTATCTTGAGAGCCGTAAGCAGATACTCTCTGATCTTTCTCTACACCCTATTATCGTAAATGGTGCGATGGGTACGGGGCTCTCCGTTGCTAAGTTACGAGACTTTATGCGCAGTTTTCAGATCATAGGTAGAGAAGAAAAGTTAATGGTGATTAATGTATTGGGCGATGTTATTTACGCAAACTTTGATTCTCATGAAGTGTTAGGCCAAAAACCAAAATGGCTCGATAAAGTGATCAATGCAGAGTTGGGCAGTGCGATAGATCTCACTCAGGTTGGCAACCTGCACTATTTCACAATCGCAGTACCGATTTACTATAACGGCTTTGCTGAGGGAGCACTTATTGGCGAGTTTTCTACGAGTTTAGAGAGTATGTTGAGCTCCTCATCATCCACATCTTTTCATAGCATTGGTTTAAAAGGCAGGTGGATTAACTTTTCTAACACCCAAAAAGTTGAAACTTACTTTAGTGTAAGCAGTCTCGATGTTGGCTCCACCGATTTAGTATTGGACTATCGTGTAGAGAAGAGTCAAGTCACTGATGAAGTGAAAATATTTGTGTGGGATCTTATTGGTGCTATTGCCTTTGGACTGTTCCTATCATTTGGCTTTCTCTATTTATTTGGTAAGCAACTTTTGTTAAACCCGTTCAAAAAACTAGAAGAATCAAGGACAACACTCAAACGTAGTGAAGAGCGATTTAAACTTGCAATATTTGGTAGCGATGATGGTCTTTGGGACTGGGATCTTGAACGGAATGCTGTGTTTTATTCAGACAGATTCAAATCTTTACTAGGCTTTTCGCAAGAGACACAAGCCTTATTCTCTGCGCATATTTCTAGTTTATTTGACCGAGTCCACCCTGCAGATCTCCCCAATTTAGAAAACTCAATTAAGTTTCATATGACAGAAGAAGAGCCTTTTGGTGTCGAGTGCCGAATAAAAACGAGGCAAAACAGCTATCGCTATTTTTGGCTAAAAGGCGCGGCAGCACTTAAAGATGGACAAGCGAAGCGGATAGTTGGCTCACTGTCGGATATTACCGATCAAAAGCTTCACCAAGACGCGCTGAAAAAGGCAAAGGAACAAAATGATTTACTCGCTCAAGCAATAGAGTGCGCAAATGTCGGCATAACGATTGTTGACGCGACTAAGCCTGAATTACCAATCGTATTCGCGAATAAAACATTTCAACAAATCACCGAATATGATGATGAAGTACTGGGTAAAAACTGTCGCTTTTTGCAAGGTGAACATACCCAACAGCAAGCGTTAGACGAAATCAGGGAAGCAATAATAGCTCACGAATTCGTCAAAGTTGAATTGATCAATTACACCAAATCTGGAAAGGCATTTTGGAATAGTTTACAGATCTCTCCGGTGTTCAACGAACAAAATCAATTAACGGCATTCGTTGGTATCCAACAGGATATTACCGCTGCTGTTGAGGCGAAAAAGGAACTAGAACAAGCGAAGCAAGCTGCGGAGCAGGGCGCGCAAGCTAAAAGCGAGTTTTTAGCGTCAATGAGTCATGAGATCCGCACACCAATGAATGGTGTGATAGGCATGTTAAGTCTGCTAGAAGATGAGCACCTTACACAAGCTCAATTACATAAAGTGAGTCTTGCAATGGGCAGTGCCAAGTCACTATTAAATCTCATCAACGATATTTTAGATTTTTCTAAAATTGAAGCGGGTAAGCTTGAGCTTGAGTCACTAGATTTCGATATTAGGGCATTGCTTGGCGAATTGATTCAGTCCGTTGCGTTGCAAGCGCAGAAAAAGGGACTTGAACTTATTTTAGATGTTACCCAACTTGAAAAGCCATTGGTGCAGGGGGATCCGAGTCGCATTCGACAAATAATCACCAACCTAATTAGTAATGCAATCAAGTTTACCGAGCAAGGCGAGATCATCATCCGAGCTTGGTTTAGTGAAGTGGATAATAAACTGAGATTTCATTGCTCAGTTGAAGATACCGGCATAGGGATACCTGAGGACAAAGCAGATAGGCTTTTTGCTAAATTCTCTCAAGTTGATGCCTCTACTACTAGAAAGTATGGAGGGACTGGACTGGGGCTTGCCATTGTCAGGCAACTCTGTGAATTAATGGATGGCGATATCGCCGTGAGTAGTCGGTTTGGGCATGGTAGTCAATTTGAATTTTTCGTGACTTTGATCCATGGTGACAATACTCAATTCGAAGCTGCAAAAGTTGATTTGCAAGGGATCAAAATACTCCTAGTTGACGATAATCTCTCCGCCTTGACGAGTTTGGAATCTCAATTGAGGCATTGGGGGGCGGATGTGTATAAAGCCAGCTCTGGAATACAAGCACTATCTCTGTGTGAAGCTGAATACCAACGTGATAAAAATGTGTTTGATATCGCCTTATTGGATATGACGCTTAGAGGCATGTCGGGTGAGCAACTCGGTGCTGCACTAAAAAATGATAAGCGATTCAAAGCAATAAAGCTTATCATGATGACGCAAATGGGTACCAAGGGGGATGGCCAGTTTTACGCGGAGCGTGGCTATTCAGGCTATTTTCCAAAGCCCGTGACAACCAAAGACCTTTTTGATGCGTTAACCATTTTAGCTGAAGATGGCAAGGCGTTGGCGAATGCGAAACCACTGGTTACGAGTCACTATCTGAAACTGGTAAGAAAGGCGAACGAAACCGAATTTACGTGGCCAAAACCTTGTCGTATTCTACTGGTTGAGGATAACAAGGTGAACCAAGTTGTCGCATTAAGTATGCTCAAAAAATTGGGGATAACCCATATTGAAGTTGCCGAAAACGGACTGCTTGCTATTGAGCTGCTCAAGTCACATCAAGATGAATGTCAATTTGAGCTAATTTTAATGGATTGTCAGATGCCAGAAATGGATGGCTATCGGACTACCGAGTTAATCCGAGAGGGAGCCGCAGGTGAGAGTTATCAAGGAGTAAAAATACTAGCCATGACAGCCAATGCAATGTCCGGTGATAGGGAAAAGTGTCTAAATGCAGGCATGAATGACTATCTCACAAAACCCATTTCGGAAGAGCCTCTGAGCGAGAAACTACAATATTGGCTATACAAAAGCGAATACGCTTCCTCAGACGATACAGAAGAAACGACTTAAGGGGGTAACTGAAGCAAATTGGCAATATTTCCTATCTATGATAATCTTTACTGTATATAAAAACAGTTGTCTAGATTTGTGTTGAGAAAAGAATTACCCGCCAAATATTACTTAAGCCACTTTAGTGAGCTTAGCGATTATTTACTTAAAGTATGTCAACCGCTATTAAGTAGTGCTCAGCGTGAGCTGCTGGCTGAGCTACACCGCTTGCCTGAAGATGAATTATGTTTGTTAGTGCGGTTTATTTCCCGCAAAACTCCTTTTCTGGATATCAATTCACTGCGCTACGAAGAGATCAATAATATTTGTGAAGTCGCGTTTTCATTAAAAGCAAAGGGATTACTTCGTCAGGTACAACAAGACGACTTTCAAGCTCTGCTGCATTGCTTAACTAAACCATGTTTAATTGAACTTGCCGAGCGAGAGAATTTAACTACACTGCCAAATAAATCGGCAAAAAAATCGCTCTGGGTAGCGCATATCAATCAATCTGTCTGCGTTGAACATCTAAATGCACAAGAATACCTATCCCAGTATCTCACGCTCTCATTTCAAGCCGATATCGACTACTTTCTATTTTTGTACTTTGGCAAGGTAGGCTTTAGCTTAGCGCAATTTTCGATGCGAGATCTTGGTGTAATGAATACCAGGAGCGCTGACGCCGCTTACCATGCACATTTTGAACAAAAAGCAGAAGCCGTGAGCGCGTTTTATTATGCAAATGCACTCAGTGAGCTCAAAAACGCCCCTGAAGATGAGTTAGTACAGCGTGCTAGACAGGCCGCAGCGCAACAATTGCCTGAGGTCGATGGGCAATATGCAGTGATTGCACATGCAAAGTACCTGTTAACGCTTGCCAGAAAGTTAGGTCCTGAATTTTCCCATTTTAAAACCTTACTGGGTATGAGTGAGCACCCTCAAGCTTGTGAGATGTTGATACGACATAATTATAAGCAAGGTGAAGTTGAGCTGGTGCGAGAGCAATTAGAGCGCATATTACAGGGGGAAAGTGATGAAACATTGATGATCTTCGCGGAAGACTTTTATCAGCGTAAATTTAACCAAAAACGCACTTCTATACTTACGGATATGCTAAGAAAAAGTCAACCTGCAATCCAAATTGATGAGGCTTTTAAGGGACAAACAGAGGCTGGCGTCATTGCTTATTATAAACGTCATGGTATTGAGGCCTATCATGTTGAGAATGAAATTTGGCTGACCTTATTTGGATTGACCTTTTGGCAAGAACTGTTTTATCACCCAAAAAGTATCGTAGCGAATGGGTTTTCTAGGACTCCGCTGGCGTTAAAAGAAAATCGCTTTTACAGCGAATTTGAGGAGGAAATTGAATGTCGCTTAGCG
Source organism: Pseudoalteromonas sp. OANN1 (assembly GCF_024124685.1). Taxonomy (NCBI): domain Bacteria; kingdom Pseudomonadati; phylum Pseudomonadota; class Gammaproteobacteria; order Alteromonadales; family Pseudoalteromonadaceae; genus Pseudoalteromonas; species Pseudoalteromonas sp. OANN1. The sequence continues at coordinate 25,531 of NZ_JAMXSE010000010.1, read as the reverse complement.
AGTTTTACAGATACTTCTGCTTGGATGAACTGGCTTCTACGCCAGATGAGCGAACATTACGGAGAGCCCAATCGGTTGTTTATTTGGCACGATAAGATGCTCGACTCAATAAAAATATTACTGTCTAACTTGTCAATTGAGGATGTTAAATCTGTTTTAAGGCTAATGTGTAGTGATTTTCATCTGATGAAATCTGGTTTTCCCGATCTGATGATAGTCGACAAAAAAGCGGGTTTAAGGTTTGAAGAAATCAAGGCTCCTGGAGATAGTCTTAGCCGAAGTCAGCTGGTTAACATTTCTAAACTCTTGCAATGCAATATTCCCACGCGACTGCAAACCGTTGAATGGCATATTTGCAAAGAGCAACCTTATGTCGTTGTTGATATTGAAACCACCGGTGGCAATAAAGAGTTTGATCGAATTACCGAGGTAGCCATGGTAAAAGTCGTTAACGGCGAGGTCGTTGCTAAATGGCAATCACTTGTTAATCCGATGCGTCGTATCCCACAAAAAATCACGGAACTGACAGGGATCACTCAGGCAATGGTGAGTGATGCTCCCGTTTTTTTTGAAATTTTGGAGCAAGTTGAGCTGTTTAGCCAAGGTGCTATTTTTGTCGCGCACAATGTGAACTTTGATTATGGCTTCATTCGGCAGGAGTTTGCTCGAGTCGGCCGAGAGTTTACTCGTGCGAAGTTATGTACTGTGCAGTTAGGCCGAAAGTTTGTACCAGGCTTGCGCTCTTATGCGCTCGGGGCGTTTTGCCAAGCGATGAATGTACCTTTGATTAATCATCACCGAGCGATGGATGATGCTTATGCTACCGCTAAAATTTTCATTCAAATCAATACAATAAGACAGGAAAAGTAGCATGTCAGCGGTTCGTTTAATGCATCAGCAGATGGGCCTATTTTGGGGAGCAGGCGTGTGGTTAGGGGCGCTTTGCGTATCTAAACTACCTTGGCAAGCGATTGTTTCTGCAGTGGTGTTGTTGGTTATCAATGTATTTATATTTGCACTTTTTTGGTGGGATAAGCGCGCTTCAACGCTTGCTCAATCGCGTATTCCTGAGCGTAATTTACTACTGTGTGGGTTACTTGGGCTCAATATTATCACACCAGTGGCAATGTATATGCTCAGGCATAAAACCATCAAACCGAGCTTTAATTTTAAGCTGTTGATGGTGCTCATAATGCAGACTATTGTATTTGGTATGCTGTTTATTTGGTTATTTATATAGGCCCTAATACGCTAATAGAATTTTTTATTGATAAATTTTCTTTGTTGACTAATTATCAGTAGGATAATTGGTATCAATGAGAGAACAATAATGAACAAACTAGAGACGTTATTAAGTCAGTATGCCATGTATCATCGCAGCAAAAGAAACATTCTGACTCACTTTTTTGGGATCCCGTTAATTGTCATTGCTGTTGTGGGTATGACTTTTATCCCGTTATTCGATGTATCAGGAGTGACCATCACGCTTGCCGCGCTGATAGGGGTAGTTTTATGTGGCTATTACCTGATGCTATCCCCCATTCTCGGGCTCATGATGAGCGCCATCATACTGGCTTTTTATTTCCTTGTTCAAACGCTGAACCCACTCATTGTTAATGCTGGAATATTGACCGTATTGTTTTGGGCTGGTGTTTTTTTTGTAGGTTGGGTGTTGCAGTTTATAGGGCATTATTTCGAAGGAAAAAAGCCTGCGTTTGTCGATGACTTGATTGGTTTAGCAATTGGACCACTGTTTGTGCTTGTGGAGCTTTTATTCGTATTAGGACTATGTAAAAAGCTCGAAAACAAAATAGTGAATAATGCTGGAGAGTATAAAGCATAGGCAAATAGTTGGGCTGAAATGTGATTTCTGCCCAACTAACAATATCGCTTAAGTTGTCATGCGTGTTTCTAATTTAGAGCCTTTTATTATCGTGATATCTTGGCAATTTAATCTTACTCGGCCACAGCGGGTTTCCAATAAAAAGGTTGCTTCCGGGTAATCTTCGCCACCGGAATCGACAAATTGCTTGCGTGCGCGGTGAACCATAATGTTCATATGGTTTGTTTGTACGCCGAGTGCTTTTGCTAAGTCATCGCGGTAAACCCAACCTTGAACATCCGATTCAAGGCCTGCATCTTTATCTTGGATCCGAGTTCTGGCAAGCAGCAACAGTAAGTAGTGATGACTTCTGACGCCTAAATCTAGGTGTTTATCGTCAACACTTAGTGTTAGCTGAGTATCTTCTTCGTCTTGACTTACATTGAACTCTAATGCCATTGGCTTGGCAGCTTTTTGGCATTCAAGGTGTTTAGTTACCGCGATTGTCGTGGCAGAAAAAAACATCCATTGGTCGTTCATCAGCGATACAATACTGCCATCTATTAAGGCTTGTCGATCTGAGGTATTTAGATCTTCTAAAAACCAATAGTTGAGCAATTTATCATAGTAAATGATGTGTTTAGGGTCATCTTCACTAGGAAGTAGAAGTTGATTCGTTACTTCTACTACTTTTTGGTTGTTTGACTGAGAAACTAAATATTGACACTCGGTTTGCAAGTTCGCCGCGACAAACGAGTTTTGACCAGGTGCTGCAAAATCAATCTTATCATTTTCGAATAGCTGATACGGCAGGTTCTTGTCGAGCTTTTTATCGTTTATCCAGATGCCGTTTGTACTTACATCTCTAATAAACCATTTGTTTTCATTGAGTTCGATAATGGCGTGATGTCGCGACACTCCCGGCTTGTCTATCAAGGTATCTACACTATATTTATAGCGGCCTACCGTATGATAGCTTTTAAGATAGACTCGTTCGAGTTTCTGTTCGTCGATTAAATAAGCCATAGTTAGTTCCGTATAACTTTGATGAAAATTACATGCTTATACAAAATAGATATCACAATTCAGCAAGGCGTAAATTTCATCTATATCAATGTATAAGTGCCGTGAAGCATACAATTTTATTTCCTTCTACTCAATGATAAAGACCCACGAGGTGGGTCTCGTTGAGGGAAGAATTCACCGGTACTTACGTACCGGCTTGGTCTAATTTGGAATTACAGTTTTTCTAGTTTGACGCGAAATTCCAATGCCTAAACCAATTGTTTGATATTAGGGTGATAAATCCTAGCAAACATCTTCAGTCTAAATCGTTTACTTAAATTTAGCTATTACACGGCATTACACTGAGATTACAGGAGTTTTAGGCTTCATTGACTTGAATATATTCACGGTATAAACCATATTTTAACTAGAGAGGTGTGAGATTAGCTCTCATGTGCTCGAGCTTCGTAACCTCTCTTACTTTTCCAGTTACCAAAAATAATTTTTTACTGCCTTTACACTGGTTGTTCTTTTTATCTTTAGATGTGGATTGTTAACCACAACATAAAAACCAGACTTTCGAAGGGCTTTATAAAAGCAGGAGTATAAAATGGGCCAATACAAAGCGTTAAAAACCGTTAAGTTGGAAGGGGTATTTCAGCTTTGTGATCACTTCGATTCAGAACCTTTAAATATGGACAGTAGTGCGGTTAAGGTAGTGACTGACTTTACTCGCAGGCAGCCTCAAGTGATAGCAAAAGACGTCGATATTGATCATGCTTTATACATGATGAAAAATGGCCATGTGCGCTCAAAGCTCGTTGTTGACGAAGATGATAATTTCTTGGGAGTGGTAAATTGTCGTGACCTCACCGGCAGAAAGGTCTTAAGTGTTGCACAAAGAAAACAGGTGTCGAGAGAAGATGTGTGCGTTGAAGATGTGATGGTGAGTAAAGAAGAGCTATATGCTGTTCCCTATGAAATGGTTGCCAAAAGTACGATAGGAGATGTGCTTGAAACATTACAGAGTTTAGGATTGCAGCACGTTTTATTGGTTGGTCCGGAAGGGCTCCGGGGTATGATCTCTGCTAGTGATATCGCAAGAGCATTGCATATTCCAGTGAGTATTTTGCAAAAGCCGACTTCATTTAAAGAAATCTTTGGGGTGGTTAGTGGTAAGGAAGACTTAGCGAATTAGGTTTTATTATAACGGGACGAGTTGTTTTCATCGGAAAAGTTTAATGCTGCACAATATGACAATTTGGTAGGCTCTTTTCATTCTCCTAGGTGTGGTTTAACAAACCACACCTTCTTAAATCTTATTGGCTCTCGCTTTGTAAGTACTTAATGGCCCCTCTAATTGCTGCCACTTGACCCGCGATACAGTTTTCTGGTGTTGCGTTTTGACCATCAGGATAAACTTCAGTTGTTGTTACAAAAGCGGCATTTGTCATACCCATACATAAACCGAGCGCAGTGCCATCATAATTAATTACACCGTGCTGCTCTAAATCAACACCGATTAACTGCTCATGGTCATCGGCGTCGGCAATTTGCGTTACCGCAGCCACTTCTTCGATAATGCGTTTTTGAAATTTAGCTTCCGGTTTTTGAGTATGTCCAACTAAATAGAAACCGTCAGGAATGTTCCAATTGTGATTCTCTTTACCATCTCTTGCTGCCAATGCAGGGCGGAATTCAGAATTATCAGAATCTGTGGTTTCGTGTAAATCAACATGACACAGAATATCTGCTGCTTTCTTGTCGACAAAGTTAATTGCCAATCGAGACTCAGGCGCTGGGCTATCTGCATAAAAAGAGCGGTTAGGATCAATGGCTTGTGGATTCCAGCGGTTTATCGTTTCATAGCCCCAAGGGCTCAAGCAAGGCAAGATAATGAAATTATAAGCCTGTTCATATTGTTGCGCTTCTGATTTTGCAAAAGCGAGCGCTCCATGTACACCGCTTGTTTCATAACCATGCACGCCACCGGTAACGAGTATGGTTGGTTTGTTTTGCTGCCAGTTTTTTGTTGTTAATGCATATAGAGAATAAGTTTGATTTGGGTAGTCAAGCTGACCATACTCGGTGACGTCAAAAACGTGTTTGAGCGTTTCTATTTGAGTTATGACCTCTTCAGAGTATGAGCGTTTGATCGATTGGCTTTCTAACCACACTGTTTTTTCTTTGGAAGTCCAAGGTACGCCGGGCGTACCTATCGCATATTGTCTTTGCATAATAACCTCGTTATGAATTTAGGTTATCTTACTCAATGCCTCGTTTTGAAAGCAAATTTATAAGGTCTACTACACACCAATAAACTTGGGATTAAATATATCCCAGTAGTTTAAGGCTTTGCTGTTGCGCAAGGTTGGGTTTGAAAGACCAAATTCTTAGTACACCGCTTGTCAGATAAAGCTTGGTATAACTAAACCAAAGTAATCGTTCCACCGAGATTTTTTCCACTTCTTCTGCTGGAATATAATGCTTTTGGCCTAACAGGCTGTGATAAACCACGCCTTGATTGCAGATGATTACTCGGCTTTGACCACTGAATATTGCCCATAACCCTGTAACAATATAAAACATGATTGCTGCAGATAGCGTTAATTGGACAAAAGAAACCATGCTGATTCTTTCTGACACGATTAAGGCATCTAGAACAAGTAAGGTAAACGCTATAATAGAAAGGGAAATGAAAAATGATAAGTTCATTCCTAGTTTTAACTCTTTCATTGTTGTTCCTATTTTTCTTCGATTGATTCTGAGAGTGTGCAAATTATTTCAACAAAATGAATCAATTGTGGAGGTAATGATCTTTTCTTACTAAATCAAACTTTATAATTGATATTTTCTCTTAGGGCTGCTTCTTTAGTCGTATGTATTAGAGGTGTTGCTTTGCAGGGATAACGCTTTTTAGCGGTAGAGGTAATAAAGTTGGCAGTATTTGGGAATTTTTTAATTGTGAAAAGTGAAATGTAATAAGTGGAGCCTTCTTATTTTTTCGACTTTTTTACGGCCTACGGGATGTGGCGTAATTGAACTTGCACTTTTTTAATATGACAAATGGAAAAAGTTAGCATATGTTTAAATCTTAGCGTTTTTTGTTCCGTCTTGAAATATCTGTGATCTTGTCTTGCAGAAAAGGGTTAAGGAAGAATTATGAAATTTGAACAGCTACTCAATCACTTTGACACAGGTATTTGTGTCGATCAGATGCAAAAAGAAGCCCTAATTGATATCGCATTACTATTTATTGGTGTTGATGGGGTCATCAGTGAAAGTGAAAAACATGTTGTGAGAAAGTGGGCAAAAAGTCTGCAGTGGAACTCTGCAATCGCATTAGACGATTACATCGAAGATAGCCTTTCAAAATCTGTTATTGCGATAAAAAATAATGACATTGAAGCTTATGTGCAACACCGCATGAATAACATTATCGATGAGCCGATGCGTAAACTTGCGAAAGACTTAGCCGTGCGTGTTATTGAAGCCGATGGCAATGTGAAACAGGCAGAAAAGGACGCACTCGCCATTCTTGAGGCCGAACTATAATACTGTCTTTAGCTGCAAGGTCAGTGGACCCAAGGTATCCAATTAAATATTGAGGTCCACTGATATCTAAGCGTCTTTTTGACTTTGAACTACGTAAATAACCTGAGCTGCGGATAATTAATGCCTTTCTAGCAGCCAGTTTTAGCGCTAACTGCGTTGAATTCACTTCCAATAGCCAGCTATTGGTGCGTAAATTTGCCTTGTTTTCCCTAAAACTTGCTGGCTAGACAAGGAAAAAACTAAGTTGTGCTTTAGCAACAATGAGTTGGAACATTCCTTATCCAAACCTCAGGTTAAATAATAAGTTGTGGTCTATTTGGTTTTCTCATGTTTGAGAAAATTGCTGTATTAGGCGTGTTTGCTGCTCAATTTGACTTAGTAATTCTTGACTTAAAGTAAAAGATTTCTCGCCATGTTCTGTGCCTCTCTCTGCGAGCGTAGTCACGCTGTCAACGTTTATGCTTATTTGTTTTACCACACAACTTTGTTGTTCAATGGCGGCGGCAACACTGCGATTTAAATCGGCTAAATGCATGACATGACTTTGAATGGTATCAAGGCTTGAACCGTTATTCTTTGCAAGGTCAACACTTTGATTTGATAGACTATTACTTTTTTGCACTGAATCAACAGCAGAGCTGGAAATATCATTTAGTTCTTTAAGTAATTGCGTGATTTCTTCTGTGGAAGTTTGTGTGCGCTGTGCAAGCGTGCGAACTTCATCTGCTACAACTGAGAATCCCCGGCCATGATCGCCCGCTCGGGCGGCTTCAATTGCCGCATTTAGCGCAAGCAAGTTGGTTTGATCGGCAATAGAGTTGATAACACTAAGAATATTTTGAATGCGGTCATTTCCCGATACTAAGCGATTTACGGCATTGTTCACTTCCATTAAATGCTCATCAAGATAGTGAATAGAATCGATAACGTCTTTTACTGCGGCTTTACCAAGCCCAGCTTGGTGCTCTGAATTATTGGCTGCATCTGCAGCATGGTTTACGTTTTCTGAGAGCTCATCAATCGTTTGCGAAAACTCGTCCATGCAAACAACCATTTCTTTTGCCTCGCTTGTTTGCTGTTTTAGTAACTCGGCAACGAATTGACCGCTTTGTGTGGTAAGTTTTGCATTTTCACTTACTCGAACAGATACATCGTTCACTCTGCCTACTACCGCAGAAATTTTCGCCTTTTGCATTTCTAATGCCAGTGTAATATCGGCAACTCTGTCTCGAGATTGACCGTATATCACAGACATTAAATCATTATCAAAAATCGTTTTGGCTTGTGTGAGCAAAGCTTTATATTTAGAGCGAAAACGTGCGGTTAACGCAATCGTGATGCATAACAGAGTCAATGGTAGCAGGGTAAACCAATGATTGTTTAATAGAGGGGCTAGAGGCAAAGTTATCGCGACGAAAAGCAATAACATAAATGAGAGGCGAGTGCTGTCATAGCGACTCGTTTTTTGTTGGCTATCAAGAGTGCGATAAGCATTTTCTGCGCGTTTGATTACCTCGGAAGAAGGGCAAGTTCTTACAGATTGGTATTCAACTATGTTGCCTCGCTCGTCTTTAATTGGAGTGACGAAAGCGTTTACCCAATAGTAATCCCCATTTTTTGTTAAGTTTTTAACAGGTCCCATCCAAGATTGGCCGTTTTGAATGGTAGACCACATATTTCTAAATGCCGCTTTTGGCATATCCTGATTGCGCACTAAGTTGTGCGGCTGACCAAGCATTTCTTCAATGCTAAAACCCGCGATGTCACAAAATGACTGATTTGCGTATGTAATTCGACTGTCCAGATCCGTTGTTGAAAGCAATACACTGTGCTTGCCTAACTTTATTTCCCTACCCATTATTTTTGACATTTGTTTTTTATCTCGGTAGCTAAAGACAAGGCGAAATATAAATCTAAGACTTTATAGTCAGAAGGTTTTTTTAACCAAACCGTAGTTTAATAAAAGGTTTGCTGACCAAGATCAGGTTTATCCATGGTTACCTTAACCGAGATTAATTTGATTGTGATACATCAATAAATTCAACCCGTTTTCATGTTATTGAGTGTAATTAAAGGTGGTATGGAATTCGCTTTAGTTACAATCATTAAGCTGAAATTGCACTAATGTCGGCAGATTTTTCTTAGCTGATTTACTCAGTCGGTAATTTCTACTTATGTTTGTAATAAAATAGGGGGAGCCACCAGTGAAAAATGCGACACTTTTCCGAATGCATACCTCATCGCACATTTGCCCTTTTGGTCTCAGAGCTAGGGATTTGCTTTCACGAGAGGGTTTTTGTGTAGACGACAATGTGCTCAAATCAAGGGAACAGACGGATGAATTTAAAGCCACTCATAACGTTGACACTACGCCACAAATATTTATCAACGATCGACACATTGGTGGTTATGAAGCGCTACGCCGATATCTAGGCAAGCCGTCACATAAGGAAAAGAAAAACGTATACTGGCCAGTACTTTCGATATTTTTAGTCGCGCTGCTGCTCACATTCGCGACACAATTTCCTGTTGATAATCTTGTAGAATGGATAAAGCCTTTTATTGGGTTTTCTATGCTGTTACTCGCGGTACAAAAGATACGGGATGTTCATAGCTTTACAAACTCCTTTATCACTTACGACTTGTTAGCGATGCGTCATCTAAAATACGCGTATGCTTACCCTTACTTAGAGTTATATGCCGGCGTTTGTATGCTAACAACTTTGCCTGCCATTTATTATGCACCAGTGGCAATATTCATAGGGCTTATAGGTGCAATCTCGGTGTTCAAGGCCGTATACATTGATAAAAAAGCGCTCAAATGTGCATGCGTTGGTGGTGACACTGATGTGCCTTTAGGTTTTATATCACTAACTGAAAATGTGGTTATGTTTAGCGCTGGGGCACTTATGTTGTACAGCTATTTTTGATTTATCCTGAGGCTCGGATTAGATATGAGCTGGTTGATTACTTTTAAAACTTCCGTAAATTAGCAGGCAGCATAGTGCTACCTGCCAAACTTTAAGAGAAGAAACCAGTGACTAGTGGCTTATGGCTTTCAACCATTTTTTGACCGTTACACCAAACGCTATGTGGCGTTAGCGTGTTTGCGTCGAGCAAAACAAGGTCGGCATCACTACCGACAGAGATCTCACCTTTATTTAATCCTAAAATCCTCGCTGGATTGGACGTAATAGATTGCAGAGCTAAGTCAAGCGGCACATTAAATTGCTGCACCGCTTGCTGGAACGCCCCAAGCAGCGAAGACTCTGAACCCACTTCAAATCCAACTAAATGATTTTGTTCATTATAAATTGGCAAGCTCGCATGTCCGTCGGAGCTCATGGTTAGTTGCTGTGCGTTCACGCCTTTGTCTAAGCAATATGCCAACGCCTCGGCTGCTGCTAGCTCACCATTGGCTAAGTCGTACTCGGTGGTGCTAGTGGTAAAGTCGATGGTTCCGCCAGCTTTGCAAAATGCAATCCCCGCAGTTAGCAATTCGGCATTTCGATTCATATGAGTTGGGTAAAACTGACTGAGCGGTATTTCACTAGACAGTGCTACTTCATGGAGGAGCTGTAAGTGTTCAACACCTGTTCCAACGTGAATGGAAACGGTACCACGTTTGCCACTCAATAGACCAGCAGTTCTCGCTTCTGCTGCAATGGTCGTAAGCTCTTTTACCGAAGGCTGCGTACCTCGATGATCGGCGATTGCAACTTCCCCAACACCGATGATTTCGTCGATATACATAATGTCGTGACGGATACTGTGACCAAGCGTTTTTATTGGCAAGTGGTAAGAGCCTGTATGGCAAAAGGCGTTCAACCCCTCTTGTTTTAACCCTTTCGCTTTAGCAACTAGATCGGTATGTGTTCGGCTGACATCATCGGTGCCAAGTGCGCCAATGACAGTCGTGATCCCATATAGCGTTGCATCAGTGAGGTTCATTTGCGGGGTACGGCTCGCAAAACCCGCTTCGCCACCACCGCCACTAAAGTGCACTAAAGAGTCGACAAATCCGGGGGCTAATATAAATCCTTGTCCGTCAACGATAGCGAACTCCAAGTTGCTGTTTATTTCGATATCCTCCTCAATGGCGAGGATTGTTTTCCCAGCAAAAAGGACATCACGCTTTCCGAGCTTTTTAGGCGTAAAAAGCTCAACATTTTTAATAAGTGTTAGCATAAATTTATTGGTAATTTGTTAAGTGAGCAAATATGGTGACCACACTTGCTAATGTGAAAAGAAGTAACATAAAGCGCCAAATAAACTGCACCCAATCGTTCCAAGAAAGTTTAACAACCCCTAAGCAGCCAATTAAGCTTGCTGAGGTTGGGATAATGATGTTGCTCAGTCCATCTCCAAGCTGAAAAGCCAGTACAGAAGTTTGCCGAGAAACACCAATTAGGTCTGAAAGAGGTGCCATAATGGGCATAGTAATAGCTGCTTGTCCAGAGCCCGAAGATACAAAGAAGTTGAATAAAGATTGGAATACATACATAAACCAAGCTGCCAACGCATCAGGGACTTGGGTTATTAAGGTAGCCGCATAATAAAGCACAGTATTTAAGATTGAAGGTGTTTGGAGATCGCTCCCGCCTAGTAATAGTACAAGCCCCTTGGCGAGACCAACTAGCAAAGCTGCTGGCAGCAGATCTGCGCTTCCTGTTTTAAATGCTGCCACTGATTGGCTAATAGACTGGCGTCCTCCCAATTTAGCTATTAGGGCGATGACCAGCCCCAGCACAAAAAACTGAGTGGCAAGTTCAGGGATGTAGTACCCTTTTGCAGTCACACCGTAAATGACCCAAATAATTACCATGAAAAACGCAAGCAATAACGCCTTATCAACAAGTTGTAGCTCCATGGGCGAAGTACTTGCAATGATATCCTCATGATTTTTTCGTACTTTCGCAGCGTAGCGCACCGTAAAAACCAGTCCGACGAATGTGAATAGGGTGGTGAGAGCAACCCTAAACTCTGCGCCTGAGAATACCGGTAACTGAGCGATACTTTGTGCAATGGCAATGCTAAAAGGGTTCATGGGGGAAGTAGCAAACCCGATTTGTGTTGCAACATAAGTCACAAGCACGGTAACTTGGGCGTTATAGCCAAGCCTCATCATGATAGGGTAAAGCACAATACAAAATGCGATAGCCTCTTCACCCATGCCGAATATGGCACCACCCAAAGCAAAGGTGATGAACAGACTAGGGATAAATAGCCAATCAATCCTTTGTGTAGAATTGATCAGCGCCATAATGCCATTGTCTATTGCTTTGGTCTGCATTAACACGCCAAATGCACCACCTGTTATTAGGATAAAAGCAATAACCCCAATAGCGGCTCCATTTCTGTCGCCACTCACGAGCCCCTCAAATAGCACGTTGAACAATCCTGCTTCACCTTGAGTGGCAAACAAAGGTAAGGGAGCGGGTGTTTGTGCTTGTGAAAACTGTGAAAGTGCAACGGTATCATTAGTTCCTGCTAGCTCGAACGAGCCGGGCAAAATAAAGTGTGACACCGCATAGCACAGCCCTGCAATCACCAGCAAAATAACGAATGCGTCAGGCATTTTTATAGTTTTTCGCATATAAAGAACGAAAATGGGGTTACCCCCATTTCTCCATTAGAACTGGTAAGTTAATCCGAGAGTATAGTTGGTGCCTAACGCATTGTGATTGATTGAGTCGAAGCCTCGCGATGAACCATAAACCACAGGAGGCTTTTTATCGAAAAGATTATCAATACTGAGCCTCACCTTTAGGTGCTCTGAGAATTCATAACCCGCACTAACATCAACCACTGTCCAGCTATCAACATCTCGTTTCCCTTCGCTATCGAGTTGCCCAAGTTCAGTTAACTCGTCGATTTCTCGACCACGTAGCCCTTCGATGTCGTCCTCATAACTGTCAGTATAGTTTGCACCCAGCGAGATATAAAAATTATCAGCGTTATAAGTCAATGAAACTCTGCCTATATTTTCAGGGTATCTAAAGGTACCAACAAGTTCTTCACTCAGATCAGAACCCGGTTTATTGCGTTCGTATTCGAGGTAATGAGTTGCATCCAGTTTCACGGTTAAGTCAGCGTTATCAAATCTAAATCTATGATTAAATTTAATGTCCAACCCAGCAATATCTTGGCTACCTGTGTTCTCTAATTGAATAACATGATCGCGATATAGTTGTAGGCTTTGAGCGCGAGGGTCAAATTCATTGATATAAGCCGCCAAAATTTCGCTTAGATCAGCGCCGCTTTGAGCTATGCTTAAACCTTGTGTATCGGTTACGCTACACACATCTTCATCATACGAAATACCCATCTGACCATCAGGCACAAGGCCACAATGACGCAACGACGGATCTGTAATTGCACGACTGAGTACAGCGGTCATATTTGTATCAATAACGTCGGTATATTCAAATTGCCAGTAATCAATCGCGATAGTGGTATCTCGAGTTGGGCTCCAAGCTAAACCTAGAGAAATAGATTCAGACTCTTCGGCATTAAGTTGGCTGTTACCAAGCTCTAAGGAGTTAACCGTAACTTGCGTGCCATCACCCTCACAATACAGATCGGCGACAGCTTGATTCGCGCCGCAATCGAAGGTTGAAGTCGTTGTTCTCAGCTTTACCCCAGCCTGCGTTAAAGACGGTGCTCTAAAAGAAGTAGACCAACCGGCTCGTAACATTAGGGCATCAGTAGGGCGATAGCTTATGCCGATTTTTGGATTAAAAGTTGAGCCAAAGTCGTCAAAGTGGTCATATCGTCCAGCCACCTGCATTTCTACTGTTTCTGTTACTGGAATGTATAGCTCTACAAATGCACCTAGCTGCGTTCTTTTTGCGTCCGCGATGCTAGAGCCATAACCAAATACATCAACTAAGTAATCGTTGGCAGCGTCTGCAACCGCATCATTTGAAGGGGTGTCCGACAGCTCTTCTTTTCGTGCTTCGACACCAAACGAGGACTGTACCGCGATATCTTGCCAAGAAAAGAGCTCACCCGATACAGTAAAATCCCAGCTGTAAATACGGCTTGTACCTTCTCGGGTTGGGCGTGCTTTGGTAAGTGCAAGTGTTGCATCGTTAGTGGCATTGCCTGCTAAGAATGGGTTATAAAAGTCGAGAAGGTTACTATTAGCACAGCTTAACTGGCCGTCGTTAATGCTGGCAATGTTCCCATCACCACATAGCTCCCCGGCCAAAGCGGCATGAAACTTATAACGATTGTATACCCCATCGGTGGCCACCTGATCTGATTTAGATTCAGAGAACATAATCCCAGATACCCAATCCCATTCGCCTAGCAGCCCTTCTAGGCTCGAAACCAATCGCATATTTTGGCTTTCGACTTCAATGGTGCGGGGTGAGGTAAAGCGAGCATCAAACTGAAACCCCCATTGCTCCTGTCCAAGTTGTGTGTTGAATGGGTCGATGTAAAGTGAATCAAGTAGCGAGTTGTTACCGCTTGCGTCGTTATAAATGAAGAGGGAATCCTCTCTCACCCACGGACCTTCACTGTCATCAATCAGATTGATTGCGGCTGGGGTTGAATAAGCGGTTGATTTTGTTTTACTGATAAAAAATTCAGTTTTCCAAGTTAACTCGCCAACCTGCTGATTGAACATTGCACCACCAGACATACTCTCAAATGGTGTGCTTAGGACATCATCTTGATTACCATAGTAAGCACAGATCTGCTCCCCATACTCAGTGGTGACCAGCTGGCTCATACAGCCAGGTGCTGGAAGTTCATTACCGTCGCGACTGCTGTAATAATAAATATTAGGCGTATTGTTGAGTTTAGGAAGATAAGAATATCCGTTAACTAAGTTGGGTGTTGCCAAGAAGTCTCTATCTGTTGCGTTAAATTGGTTTTGGTCGTAAAAATCTACAAACAACATCAGGCTGCCATTACCAACTTCAGTTCCCCAAATTAGATTGACTTGTGTTTTGCCCTCATCAGAGCTTTCAAGACTGTTACCATAGCTAACCTCAAGTTCTACACCATCGTAATTGTCTTTAAGAATATAGTTAATCACACCCGCAACGGCGTCGGCTCCATAGATTGCGGATGCCCCAGTCGCTAGGATCTCAACTCGTTCGATAGCCGCCAAAGGGATGGCGTTTACATCTACAAAGTTTTGTGTGCCCGCCGCAAAAGAGCTTGGGGCGACACGACGGCCATTGATCAAGGTTAACGTCGCTGAAGGACCCATGCCTCGTAAACTGGCTGCTGCTTGCCCCGCGGGTGTTGAGGTTGATGTACTGCCACTCTCGCTTGTGGAGAACGTGCCAGAGCCACCTTTTAATTGAGGAAGGTCTTGAAGTAACTCGAAAATTGAGGAAGCACCTGAGCGGTCTATGTCTTCTGAGCTCAAGATAGTAATGGGCTGTGTGCCTTCTAAATCAACGCCTTTTATGCGAGAGCCCGTGACCTCAATTCTTTCAACGGCTTTTACGTTTTGATCTGTTTGTTCTTCTGCATGAGTATTAAAACTTGAAGCAGCCAAGGCTGCTGAAATTGCTACGAATAGTTTGTTGTACATTACTTCACCTACTTTCTGTTGATGAGCGGCTTAGTACAGGCGAATGGCGTTGCTGTAGAATTTATTTGTTGTGTTTATTGCTCTACTGAATTGAAACTTCGCAATCGTCTGTGCTTAAAAAGCGTTAAAAACAATAGGTCAGTTTCAATTGGACAGATAAAAGCCACGCCACTACGAAAAATAATCGCGATAGTACGCCTTAAGTCAGCCGTTTAATTTTTATAGAAATCAAGAGGTGGGGTTGCAATTAATAGACAACGCCACGGCTTTACACCGTGTGTCTACTCGTCGAACCACTCAGAAAGGTAGTGAGGTGAGTAGAAGTAGCAAACAAATTTGAACGCATTCTTCAACATATTTTCATCTCGTGTTTTTTGACAATGCAAACCAGCGTGTGCTAGCTTGCGCTTCGCAATGTTCATTAAAATTTATAGCACAAGCGTTTTTGTGCTGACAAGTCGTTTTTAACAAATTTGTTTGGAATTTATCATGAATGTTGTGTTTTTTATAACCACAGTGTTAACTGTGGGTACGCTTTTCTTCAGCTTAACCTCTTCTGCACAAACACTTTATTTGATTGGCGGGGCACTCAAAACCTGTTCTAGTATGGCCACAAAAAACTGTGCAGAAAATGTCGAATTTTCAGCGGCTGTGAAAACACATTTGTTGTTTTCTGTTGATGAAATTGCAATAAATACGTTCGCTAAAGGTTGGCCAACTAACAATCGCGCGCACCTAAGGCGCACCCTTAAACTGCTTAAGAAATTACCATCGAACAAAGTCTTATCTAAACTACAGCTTGCGCAGCATGCGAAACAACTTGATGAAGGCTTATATCGCAGTTGGAGTGATAAAGAATATAACTTCTTCTTCGATATGCTTGAACTGCCCTTGCTGTATCAGCATAAACGTATACCTGAAATAGTTAATACTAACGGAAACAATGAGCCAGCGAGCACTGAAATCATAGAAGATATTGCTAAACGCATTGGCAAGACAAAAACCAAAAGACTGCTGCTTGTCACTGCATCATCTCGTGATCCTTATGAGTCTGCTGATTTCTATGAAGGATTATTTCAAAGCTATGATGTTAATGCCCTGTGGTTCCCCCTTACTCCGGCATTAGCTGGGGCGCTTAGTAGCGGTGACTGTGAAAACCTAGATAGCTATCGTAACCAGCTCAATGGGGTTTATAATCGTGAAGTCATTTATCCAGATAGAACATTAACCGAATATAATCTTTGCCAGCAAGGGATTGAGAAGGTGAAACAGCAGTTGGTAAATGCGGATGCGATCATGTTTAACGGCGGTGATCAATCACTCACTAAGCTAGTAATGTATGCTACCGATAAGCAAACGCCTTATCCTTGGACTGAAGTGCTAAAGGAGATACCAATAATTATCGGTACAAGTGCCGGAACAGCGGTGCAGGCCGGTGGTAAAAATGCCTTCGGTTATGTTCCCATGATCACCAATGGTAGCAGCATCGAAGCTATATTAAATGGCGCGATAAATGCTTCTGCTCCAGTACAACACTGCGAAAAGCATGGTGGATGCGGCAAGCTAAATGCCGATGCATTAACTTATGATGCTACAGGTGGCTTAGGAGTCTTTTCCTTTGGCGTTTTAGATACGCATTTTAGTGAAAGAGGCAGAAGTTTTAGGCTTGCGGTGTTAGCACTTAAAAGCGGCCAAAAATTTGGTTTTGGTGTGGATGAAACCACAGCACTAAAATTTGAAAGTACTGAAGAGGAGTTCTCGGTACTTGGTAAGCAGGGCGTAGTTGTGATTGAAACTCATAAGCCACAGCATTTCTACTATTCGTTTTATCCAGCAGGCAGTACGTTTTCAATGCCAAAGTTACATTCAAAGAATAAAAGCAACAGTAATGTGGTGAACAAGGCTAAAGGCAAACGTCTAGTTGAAAATCTAGTCGAAGATAATGTGCTCCGTGAAGTGACGCAACTTATGTGTTTAGAGCAACTTAGTGAAGTGGAAGCCTCGCAGGTAGACCTGCCAAACATTCATATTGAACGTACCAATCAGAGCCGCTGTGACAGGCAGGCCAATGGGAAATTCCGAGTCAAAAACATAGCCGTAAAATGGCATGAAAAGTAATGTAATCAAACCTTAAATGAGGCGGGTATTCATCGAGTAAATGCCTTGGTGAAAATTACAAAGTAAATTAAAGGGCTACCAACTGATAGCCCTCATAACTAGCAACCTAGTTGTGAGCTAAGACCACCGACTCGACCCTCAATGTCGGTGGCTTTATAGCTTGGCAGGCTAGGTAGGATATTCAGGCCTGCTCTTTGCTCTACTTCGTCAATGGTTACTTCTGTTTTGCAGTAATCAAGATATCTACCTGAAGTTTGCTCCATGATAAAAGCAGAAGCCTTCACATTTGAGCCTGCTATTGTGACAACGACCTTAAAATAGCCTGACGGAATAGTGTGAGATTCATCAGCACCAGGCAAGGTAGCAAAGTAATATTCATACAAGGGACCCGTGAACACATATGCATTTTCGCCCGTTCGCACTAAACTTCTCACTGCATTTTCTAATTTAACCCATGGGCCTTGATTAAGGTTTGATGATTGCGGGGTAATGTTCGAGAGGTAGTTAGTATCGCTCCAATTGGATGTATTGGAAAACGATGCCAAAGGCACTTGATGACCTCTATCTGTATGAATAGTTGCCCATGCATCGCTGTAGTCACTTGGCTCTAGCGTGTATCTACTTGCAATTTTAGGGTCAGATTTCCAAGTCCTTGAACGGCTTGGGCCATCAATTGTGCTTGGTGTGACTTTGTATGCTACCCAGTCCGCAAACTTTGTTGCGCGATTATTGCTAAGCACATATATAGGTCGTTCAACGATATCATTACTTGATGGTGTGCCAGTTGGGCAGCCGTAGTTGCTACATATGTTGGTGTTTGCATTTGCAGTCGCACTGACTGCAAGCATAAGTATTGCGAATTTCATTTTAATCTCCGTGCTTAATTGAAAGTCTCGCAATACTAGGTAGGTTATTTGTCAGTATTATTACTTTAATGTAAATAAATTGTGTTTTGTGATTGCTGCTGTTAGTTGAGAACTAAGGTGAAATAGCCGATTTATAAGGTGTTATAGCTGTAAAGTATGTTAAGAATCCCTCATGTTCATTTTACTAATTAACTGGAAAATAGAGGCTAGGGGCAGAGCCGACATATTTGAACTGGCACAAATAATACAAAACTGAGTAATGCATGCGTTTTGGCCTGGTCACGTAGAGTACTGGAAATAGAAATTACACTGTTTGAAGTGTAAAGTGAGAGGTTGTGTCGGGAGAAAGCATTTAGCAGCTCATATCAGCAATCTATTTTTAGTGTTCTTATTTCGGCAAATCTATTCAAGCTGAATTAGCCATCAGAGTTATTCGTTTTTGAAGCCTTTGCCTCTGACGAGGAATGGTTCTTACATTGTTTTAAGGCGCTGACATTGAAAGGAGTCGCTAGCGATGCTCATTGAGGTGAGCTTCTAATACATCAAAGAAAACAAAGTTCATAAGTCTGAACAGGAATAGCGAACGAAAATTGGAAAAGTTATATTACTAAGATACTAATACAGCGTATTTTACGAACGGAAATGAATGAAGTTAACTTATTGAATAGAGTGTAGAAAAGCTGGTCGGCATAGCAGGATTTGAACCTGCGACCCCTGACACCCCATGATAAACGGCACTTTTAACTTAACTCTATGTTTTTAAATGTAAAAATGGATTTTAACCCCTGTTTTCCACCCTTCAAAATCACTAATTTTGGCGTTTTCACCATTAATAAAATCAATAAGTTAGGTGCCATAATACAACTGAGTTTTGAGCTTCCTCCTAAACTAAATACAAAATAGCACCATTAGTTTCATTTATACAAATAAGCAAAGTCATTTATCCAAACTTTTTTCGTTGCTTGTGTAGCCTTGGCTATAAAAGGGAATTGGGAAACGCTTTATTTACAAATGGTTGCCAATGCGTCTATATTGAACCTGCCAAAACGTTAAGGTTGGTGTTTTATTTTTCAGATTAGATGTTAAGTAAGTCAAAGGATTACGCAATGAAAGATGAATTTAAGGGGTTTTATAGCCTGCAACAAGAACAGTTAAAAACCCTGTGGAATAATGCTGTCATTATATTTGACGCTAATGTTTTACTTAACCTTTATCGTTACCAACAAAGTACCACAGAGCAAATGCTTCAACTGATTGAGCGCTTAAAGGACAGAGTTTGGATCCCGTACCATGTTGGTTTGGAATATCAGAGAAATCGACCAAAAGTGATAGCCAGCCAAAACACAAAGTTTTCTGAAGTTGAGGATATTATATCCAAAGGTACATCCGCAATAAGAAGCAACCTAGAGAAGCTGCAACTTCAAAAGAGACATTCAACAATCGACCCTGAGCCATTTCTCGAAGCAATGAATAGCGCAACAGAGGCATTTGTAAGCGAACTAAATAAGCTCAAAGCAGATCATTTAAGTGTTGTTGGTGAAGACGTAATAAGAAATCGGTTAGATGAATTACTGCGTGATCGCGTGGGTGCAAAGCCTGATTCTCAAAAAGCAATAGATGAGCTCGAAAATAAAGCCGAAGTTCGGTTCAAAAACAAAGTTCCGCCCGGCTATATGGATGATGAAAAGGAGCAATCTGATGAGCCTGTATTTTCGTATGCCAACCTAACATACCGCAGGAAATACAGCGACTATATTGTCTGGTCTCAGATTGTTGAGTACGCACAGAGTAGTAAAGTGTCTGATTTGGTGTTTATTACCGACGATAATAAAGAAGATTGGTGGCTTAAAGTAAAACAAAACGGCGTGAAAACAATATCTCCTCGACCTGAGCTGATTGGTGAAATAACTGAGATAGCAAAAGTTCAGCGGTTTCACATGTACAGTTCTGAAGGGTTTATTAAGTATACTAATGAACTACTGCAAGCGGGGGTTTCAGACGAAGCTATTGAAGAAGTGCGTGAAGTTGCCAGTGTTACCCGTAAAACTGCTTTTGATTCGAATTATATACGCACCACAAAAATGGCTATGCGAAGGTGGTTGAGTGCATACTGTGGAGATAACTACGAGCTAGTTTATGATAAAGGCCCAACGTTTGCCATATGGGAACATGAGGGGAGAATTACGGCATTTTACCTTAATATAGTACACAACTTTCGAGTAGAACAATTTTCCCACTTGAAGCGGTTCATGCTTTTGGGGCATCATCACGCCGCGCACTATGGAGCAGATGAAATCGTCTGCGTATTTGTAATGCCGGATGCCCCAGTGGCTAGCATAGTTAGAGCCCTATTAATTTCAAACAAAGATGAATTTCCATTAACGACAGTGATGACTGGAATCGCTGAGCGGCTCGAAGGTTCTAGTGAAGTTTCAGGATTTAATTTGATAGGTACTTTTGAAATAGGTCAGGGGCAAGAAGAAGTACCAGCTGAGTAATTATGTGTACTAGCTCATATCTGATCATACAGTTTAAGTGAATAAGTTTAGACTTCACCATACAAACTGCTATGAGTTTCTCCTATATTCAGGAAAACGACCCATTGGGTCGATATTAAATTGTTACAAGGCATAAGGAAGTACCGTGTTTGAAATTGGCAAAGAGTATAAAAGAAAAGAAGAAATCCATGGTTTATATGGTGGCCAGGCTCAAGGCGGAATATCTACGCCAAAAAACCATCCAGTAGTTTTTATCTTCACCTCCGATGCCGGCGAACAGCATGGTTATCGAGATGAATATCACGAAGATGGTTTATTCTGGTATACCGGCGAAGGACAAGTCGGTGACATGAAAATGGCGTCCGGTAATAAAGCCATTTTTGAGCACGCTAAAAGTGGTAAAACTATTCACGTATTTGAATACACTCGAAAAGCCTACGTGCGTTACATTGGTTCAGCAGAATGTTTGGGCTATCACGAGGAAGATCGCCCTGACCGAGAAGGAAACAATAGAACAGCATTCGTCTTTCACCTAGATATAGATTCAGCTAGCAATGAAAATATCATCGCGGAGCCGAAAGCCACCTGCTCTCCAAAGGATCCGAAACAACTTAAAAACAAAAGCATTAAAGATTTACGTAAAGCTGCCTTAAGCCAAAGCCCAAGAACAAGTACACCCAAAGAAAAACAAGAAACCGCTTATTACCGCTCACAAGCACTAAAGTTTTATGTTATCGCTAGATCAAAGGGAATATGCGAAGGGTGCGGGGAAAACGCACCTTTTCAGACAAAAAGCGGGCCATATCTTGAGTGCCATCATGTTCATAGGCTTGCAGATGGTGGGCCGGATCACCCTGAGAACGTGGTAGCTCTTTGCCCCAATTGTCATAGGCGTGCACATTTTTCCAATGATGCAAAAGCCTATAACGAAACACTTAAAAAAGTAGCCTGCAAGGCCGAACAATATGCCTTGTAACAAGTCAATCAACTTCGCGCCTTTCTGGCGCCGGACGCAGCAAAGCTGCGCCGGTTTTTGAGGCGTTGGTCTAGTCTTGTTTAATTAAAAAGGAAGTCTTATGAGTAAAGATAAATCGCTAGAAGAAGGCATAAGCCCTCATCCATTTTTTCCCCCTTTACCTCCAGTTCCGATTCCTACTCCAGATCTACCCCCTTTGCCGCCATTACCACCTTCTCCTCCTACACCGTTTCCATCAGGTCCGATTCCTGTTCCTGAACCGCCTGGTCCAATTCCTATACCAGATCCTCCTGGCCCCATTCCAGTACCAGAACCGCCCGGTCCAATTCCAGTACCAGATCCCCCGGGTCCAATACCGGTACCACAACCACCAGCTCCAGAACCAACGGATCCTCCATCACCTCCTCCATCACCAGAGCCGGTTGATCCGCCTGTGCCACCAGCTCCTAAGCCAGTAGATCCTCCACCTGCGCCCGAGCCGGTAGATCCTCCTGAGCCACCAGATTGGTGGGATAGCTCTAACAATAATGATTTTGGTGATGATCGCTTTGCCCGAGAAGCTAGGTATGAATGGGTGTTTAGAGCTAATAGCTTGCAGAAATCATCTAGTGTTCAACCTGATTATTTTGTTCAAGAGGGCTTTTTGTCGAAACAAGAATGTGAACAAATAGTTGCTGAATCTAAAAATTTATCTAAAGAGCATAGTCAACTTAGTTGGGGGAATAATGGAAGCTTAGCAAGAGATACTGATTTGTTTTGGCTTCCTCCAAACGATAGAACTTATATAGTTTTTTCAAAGATAGCCGAGTATGTTGCAGCAGTGAATGATCGCATCTTCAATTACGAGCTATTTGGCTACCTGAAACCAATGCAACTTGGAAGGTACGGTGTAGATCAAGGTTATGATTGGCATCAAGACCTCGGGCGTCTAGCTGCATCTAAAAGGAAGTTAAGTGTCTGTATTCAACTCTCCGATGAAACTGATTACTCGGGAGGTGAGCTGGAATTTTTTAGAAATGAACATCATTCTGCACAGTGTCCTAAAACACAAGGAACGATAGCAGTTTTTCCTTCGTGGATGCTTCATAGAGTCAAGAAAGTAAGTGAAGGGGAACGATGGAGTTTGGTCTCGTGGATAGAAGGTCCCCCTTTTAAATAACAATGCATAACAAATCAATTCAGCTGACCGCTATCGCGGCGGCTGATTGAGGCGTTACCAACGGCCGAGTTTGGCACATATGCGATTATCAGCTTTGATTGAGTTCTATTATTCGAACTTGACAGATCAAGTTAAGACTTATTCAATTTTATTGCTCAGAACATGTGATTTACTTAACTTCTGCCTAAAGAACATTACTTTATCGTGTACTAAATTATGGTTAAATGAACTTTGTACTCAAGGTTATCTAAATATCTCGTACAATAGTATCAAAGCTCCGGATCCAATCCCTAGAGTGAACAAGTATGCTTCTTGTCTTTCTCTCCACTCAGAACTACCTAAATTAAAGCACAAAATGCCTACAACAATAGTTGGCAGACCAAGTAACCAGCTCACATTGGAGCCAAGTGAAAACCCACCTAAAATGAGCGCAATCATTAAAATTATGTGCATATATCTGCCTCTTTTCATTAGTTAGATCTATTTGAAAAGCTCAAAAGCAAATTGGCGGAGCCAAAAAATAATACAACTAAAATACAACAATAATACAACTGCTGTTTTTGAGAAGAGTATAAGAAGAAAGATAAGTGATTGAATAGGGTAAGGAAAAGCTGGTCGGCATAGCAGGATTTGAACCTGCGACCCCTGACACCCCATGACAGTGCGCTACCAAGCTGCGCTATATGCCGACTTGTGCTTTACTATACGGATTTTTTTTTGAAAGGCAATAAGTGGTTGGTTTGTTTGGACATTAAATGAACTCAAGGGCGTGTTTTTGTGTTCTTCTTCATTTAAATTGGGTTTTATAAGAAGAAAGCGCACTAAATATAAGCATTAGTGCGCTGTATTGGTCTATTTAGTCCAAATGCCTTTTGGTAGTGTTTTTTCTACTTCAGGGTTAGTACTAGGATCAAACTCTGGGGTTACGCCAGCTTTAAGCTGCTTTTTATAATCGTTGGCAAGCCATAGCACGACTTTGCGAAGCATAAAGAGTGCAATCACGTTAACTACAGCCATTAAACCCATTGAAATATCAGCGAGTGTCCAAACCAGTCCAAGTTCGCTTACCGCACCAAACATTACCATACCTAATACACAAACTCTGAATACCATCATGCCTTTCTTTGAATGGTGATCTAAGAACAGTAGGTTGGTTTCTGCATAACTATAGTTGGCAACAATGGAGGTAAAAGCGAAAAATAGAATAGCGACCGCAACGAAAATTGCGCCCCATTCACCTACATGATGAACCAATGCAGATTGTGTTAATTCAATGCCAGTTAAACCAGAGTTTGGTTCAAGCTGACCAGATAAAAGAATAAGCGAAGCGGTCGCGGTACAGATCACTATGGTATCTACAAATACACCTAGCATTTGTACATAACCTTGTGATGCTGGGTGGTTTGGATTTGGTGTTGCACTTGCAGCAGCGTTTGCTGCGCTACCCATACCGGCTTCATTTGAGAATAAGCCGCGCTTGATCCCCTGAAGCATCGCTTGCATTACGGCGTAGCCAATCGCACCAGCACCCGCTTGCTCAATACCCATTGCACTTTTTACTATTAGCATGAATATATCTGGTAGCTGCGCAAAGTTCACAGCACAGACGTAAAGTGCAAGTATAAGATAAGCAACGGCCATAAAAGGCACGACAAGTTCGGCAAAGCGTGCAATAGTTTTTAAACCACCGAAGATGATAATCCCAGAAGCTGCTACTAACGCAATACCCATCACATATTTAGGCACATCAAAGGCAACGTTAAATGCTGCAGCAATGGAGTTGGCTTGTACTGCATTAAAGACGAAACCAAATGCAAGGATAAGGCAAAGTGAGAATAACACCCCCATCCACTTACGTTTTAAACCTAGCTCCATATAATAAGCAGGGCCACCACGGAAGTTTCCGTCATCATCTTTTGTTTTATATAGCTGCGCTAAGCAACTTTCAGCAAAACTGGTCGCCATACCAATCAAGGCAATGAGCCACATCCATAATATCGCACCAGGACCGCCTAAATAGAGCGCAACGCCAACACCTGCCATATTACCGGTACCAACCCGTGCGGCGAGTGAAGTACAGAATGCTTGAAAAGAGGAGATACCATCTTCAGCACCTTCGCGACTTTGCATCATTACCTTCACCATATATGGGAATTGGGTGAATTGAATAAAGCCAAGCCTAATTGTGAAGAATACACCTGCAGCTATTAAGAGGTAGATAAGTAGATGGCCCCATAAAAGACCACTTATCGAGTTTAAGATATCAGCCATGTATTTAGCCTTTTTCTAAGAACGAGTAAATAATGGGGCGGTAATCTACCACAAAGAAAAGCAAAAGCCGAAATTCCTGTGGGTTATCCACAGAAAATGTGGATAAGTTGTTAGGATTCGGTGGGCTAAAAAGCATTTGAAAAATAAATAGAAAAAACCGAAAAAAAGGGTTGCACTAAAATCGGATCGCCCTATAATGCGACCCCACTGACACGGGGCGCCACGCTGAAAAGCAAAGCAGCAACGAGTTAGCGTCAACAAGTAAAACTTAAGTTCGAAACTTCTGCTAAAGAAATTCAAAATTAAGTATTGACAAAAAATCGGGAGTGCTTAGAATGCACATCCCTCGAAACAACGAAATGTTTCGAAATGTTCTTTAAAAATATGAAGCAATCATCTGTGTGGGCACTCGTACAGATTGAGTTCTAACAGCAGATTCTAGTTCGCTAGATGACGCAAACAAATTTAGAGTCTCAATTGTAACTGAGTGACTATATAGTCAATTCGTTTTGATTTTACTTTTTTGAAAAGTAGAAACAAACAATCAGAATTCATTGAGCATGAAACTTAGGTTTCAAAAAAACTTTTAATTGAAGAGTTTGATCATGGCTCAGATTGAACGCTGGCGGCAGGCCTAACACATGCAAGTCGAGCGGTAACATTTCTAGCTTGCTAGAAGATGACGAGCGGCGGACGGGTGAGTA